>JAMCWE010000174.1 GCA_023475265.1 Bacteroidota bacterium | reverse complement strand
TTAATTAGAAAGGTTGGCAAAACCTATAAATATTACGTAACAGAATTTGGAAGACAAGTAATAATCACATGTTTGAAGTTGAAGAATTTAGTGATTATACCAAGCCTCAATTTTGTTAACGCCTAATCTATTTCTTGCCAGTTTTGGTTTTAATTTTATTGATAAGGTACTAAAGTAAAATTTTTATAATACCAAACATCGGTTTTCATATCGACTTCAGTTCTTCCGCCAGCATTTATGTGCGGCCTAAATCTTATTCTTTTAATTGGTTCACCGTAACGTAAAACAATTTCGCCTCGATCTGTTTTCCACCCGGGAATTTTTTTATCGGGCAAGCTGTATCTAAGATTTGCATAAGCTACACGCGAATAATGTTCAAGCAGGCGTTCGTTGTAATTAGTTATAAAAAGCGGATCGGTAATTTTCCAGAAGTAATTTATGATTTCTTTAAAATCATTTTCAGAATAATCTTTATACTTATCGCCGAAGATTGGTTTCAAAAGCTCTTTTACTGAATTGTAAGTGAAATCTTCTCTTACCGAGTCGGCCATAAGCGAAAGCGCTTTCTGATATTCTTTAAATGAACTGTCAATCTTGGAAGTTTCATAATAAAGCAATCCTAAATATAAATGAGCATCTTCATCGTTTGGAAAATATTTTATTAACCTCATCAATAACGGAATTCCTTTTTCAGGCTTACTATCATCTTCAAATAAAAAACTTAAATGAAGATAAGCTTCACGATTCAATGGATCATATTTTATTGCTTTGGAAAGAAAATTTACTGCAGAACCAAAATCTTCTTGTGCAAATTTCTCATAGCTCAAGGAAGGTTCATCGCCGTCTTTAAAAACAGAATTATGGAAGTCATCAAAATCCTGCTCTTTTATTTTTCCCAAATTATAAAGTGCTTTTGAAGAAGTGCTGTCAATTTCAATAATATCTCTATAAACCTGGTACGACATTCCGCTGCTGATTTTTTCCATTAATTGTGCATACAAAAATCTATATTCAAGATTCTTTGGCTCTTTGAAAATTGCGCTTCGCAAATACTTTCGAGCTTCTTCTCTGCCGCTAATCGTATTTTTCTCCGCACAAATTTTTGCCAATTCAAAAAGTGAATTTGGATCCGGATTATTTTTAATTGATTCTTTTAAAAAAGCTTCTCTTGTTTTAGAATCATTTGTTGTGAAATCTTCAGAAGCATTTTTATTTATGATTTGAGTCGTCGGATTGGTTGTTTGTCCCCAAATGTTGCAATAATAAATGAGCAAAAAGAATGAAACATATTTGATTATAAGTTTCATTTGATGATTGTTGTTTTATTGATGCGAAATTTACGAAAAAGTTAATAAAAGATAATTATAAATATTTGGTATGAATGATGATTAAAATTAGAATTTAGGAGAAGTTATATTAAAATGAATTTATATTAAAATGAATTGCTGCTATTTCCCAAATGGTTTTCAATGCTTGCTTTTATTAAGCAAGAATGAAAATCTTTGATGTGAGATATCCCTAAATTTTTCTGGCATTCGCTGCAAAAATATGCGTAACGGATTCCAATGATGGATTCCAGCTTACAAACCCAAACTAAATTAATTTTTTTCAAACAATGCGGGCAAACAGTGTGAACATCTTCTTTGTCGATTTCTTTTACCATGGCCAATTTCCAGAATTACATAATATTAGACTTACAAAAATAAAATTAGTTACTAAAAGAATATATTTATCCTTTAAATCAAATAAATGTTAAAGATAAAAATTCTATTTTTTTTGAAATCGGAAAAACTTACTACAGAAATAATTAATTTTGACGAACATAGCAACGCAAAATAGAAGTACTATATATTTGATGTTTCATCAATTATATCAATTACATTTCCGGTGTACCAATTGTATTTTGCCATACGAATAAAAAATTTCTAATGTTTAGCGATTATAACCAAACAATAGCTTAAGAAAATAATATTTATTTTAAAATATTTTTCTTAAAATCAAAACCGAAAGCTTTTATGATATCGCATGGAAGGCAAGAAGATGCAGAACTATTTAAATTTCTTAACCACCAATTATGAATCTTTGCACCGGCAAATTGCCCTAAAAAGAATGAGCCAACTAGAATAGGATAAGTGATAAATGCAAATCCAATCCCGGATAAAAATCTTAAAGCCACTACAACTGGAACGGGAATATGAATTGCAAGTACCCATTGCAGCGAAAACTTTTTTACGTTTGCCCGCCAATAACCAAACGGAACATTAAATAGAAAAACTATTACAGCTACTTCAAATATTCTCATGTCAAATAAATTGTTTTTTCCATTGAAAATTGAATTCGAACTTATGCTGAATAAACCATATAAGCAATAAGGATATTTTTTAATTAAAGATAAAATATTTCAATTATAAATTTTATATTTGTTAGACCGACAATGGAGAAATAAAAATGATTAAAAGAGTTTGCGTTTACTGCGCCTCCAGTGATTTTTCCGATAAAATTTATTTAGATGCCGCTTACAAGCTTGGAGAAATTTTAGCTGAAGCATCTATTACGATTGTTTACGGCGGAGGTTCTGCCGGATTGATGGGAATGCTTGCGAACGGTGCTTTATCAAAAGGCGGAAAAGTTATAGGAATTATTCCACAGTTTATGTACGAGCTGGAATGGGGGCATGAAGGATTAACGGAATTACAAATTGTCAACAATATGAATGAAAGAAAAGAATTAATGATGATGAATACCGACGCTGCCATTGCACTTCCGGGAGGTTCGGGAACTCTTGAAGAATTATTTGAAACAATTACTTTGAAAAGGCTAGGCGTTTATTTAAGTCCGATTATTTTTGTTAACATTAAAAATTATTTTGATCCATGCATTCAACTTCTTGATAATGCTATCGAAGAAAAATTTATGGATCAACGAAATAAACAAATGTGGAAGGTTGTTGATGATCCTGATAATGTTTTAAACGCAATCAAAAATTCACCCGCATGGACTGAGGATGCCCGTCACTTTGCTACTCTAAAAAAAGATAAAGCATAAATAATTATGTTAAACTAAAAAGCCGTCCAACATTTAATCGGACGGCTTTCAAAATGATTCTGATTTCTATCTATATAACATCAAATCTTAACTTAAAATAATCTTCGCTTTTTTATTCATCATTGCCAGAATCATTTTAACTAATAATTTTTATTTCTAAACGTTAGACAACGAATTAATAAAAAAGTTTCA
Source organism: Bacteroidota bacterium (assembly GCA_023475265.1). Lineage (GTDB taxonomy): Bacteria > Bacteroidota > Ignavibacteria > Ignavibacteriales > Ignavibacteriaceae > FEN-1297. Next base: position 64,884 of record JAMCWE010000174.1, on the reverse strand, counting down.
AACAAAAAATTAATTAATTATAGAGATGTGATGGAGAAAACTTTTTCCTCTTAATAATCACATTCTAGTTAAATTTTCCAGAACCAAATTTTTTATTATTTGCTTAAAATTCTTCTGTGATAATTTATTTGACCAAGATGATAGTTGAGATGAGTTGTTATATGAATTAAGAAAAATATGGTTGTCATTTTTTTATTGAACACCTCAACAGGATAAATTTTGTTAAAATCATTTTCATCTAGGGAATTAATAGTTTTAACCACAATTTCTTTTGTCTCTTCAATTTCATTCAATAATTCTTTTCTAGGAATATTTTTCTTTGAGAATTCACCGTCACGATCTCGGTTATATTTTATTCCGCCTAAAATATTTCCAATAAAATGTTTTAAACTTCCAACAAGATGCAGAGCTAAATTGCCGCCGGAATTTTTAATATCATTTTCAATAACCCATAATTTTGATTCATCTTCGTAAAGTTCAATTTCAATCTTAAGCTTATTGATGTCGCGATTAAGAACTTCAACTAACGATTCTTTTAACATAATTTTTCCTATAAATGAATTTTAATATTTTAGACCAATTTTGTCGTACAAAAAAGCAAGCACCCAAGCGGGTCCAATTAAAAGGAATTGGACATCTTTAAAGAATGCAGGTTTCTTACCTTCAACTTTATGTCCGTAAAACTGTCCGGCCCATGCAAAAGCAAAAATAATTAAGGAGAATAACCAAAGAGGAATAGATTCAATAGTTGACAAATAATAATTTCCAAGCAAAGCCAATGAGGAAATAATTGTCATTCCAATGAAAAGAGAAAAAGATAAGCGCAAATAAAAAATTAAACACAGTAAAATTGCCAAAGTTCCAAAGTTGTATATGAACGGATGACTATTCTGGAAAAGCGCGTTAAGAAAATTTGTTGGGATTGAAACAAGCAATCCTATTACGCTGAAAAAAATTAGCGGTACACAAAAGAAATGAAACATTTTATTTGTGTGGTTCTGATGGCTTTCCGCATATTCATCAAACCAGCTTTGAATTGGTTTCATAAATGGTTGGCGAATGTGATTAAAAAAATTATTGAACAACTTATGTCGAATAATTTTTATAATCAATAATTCCTTTCGGGCCTGTGCTTAGAAATAAACTTGTAGGTTAATTCAGTTTTCTTGCAACGACGATAATCGTTTTTAAATTTTCTACCGAGCCATTGTTATCGTTTAATGCTTCAAGAAAGATTATATACATTCCAATCCTTAATGCATTACCGCCATCGTCAAGCCCATTGAAAATAATTGAACCGTTTCGTCCGCTTGCTTGATTGTTGATCAATGTTCTGACCAATCTTCCGCGGCTATCAAAAATTTTTATTCTAACTTGAGAAGTTGCTTGTGTTAAGATGTAATTAATAATAGTGAAGTCCTCGAACCCATCATTGTCTGGCGAAAATGGATTTGGCGAAACAGAAATTTTTGATTCGTTATTTAGATTCACTGCATAAATGCTGTTTTGTTTTCCGGGAGTAGCGCCAAATGAGCTTGCCGAACTGCTCCAGTTGCCGGGTAAATTTCCGTTGATCTGAGGATTAATTTTCTCAAGCGAAATATTTTTTGTTGAAGTAAAATTTTTGTTATGCCATTTGGCCGAATAATTCAACGAATCAATTATGTTTCCTTTTAAATCTTTAAGCAGCAATAATTCGCCTTCATTTGATAATCCAAGATTAGAAATGTTTAAAACATTTTTAATGGGAAAGTTATATAGATTATATTTTTTTATTACCGAAGAATCCGCAGCTAATAAGAAAAAAGAATTACCCGGAACATTAAAGCTAACATCAGATAATTTGATTGAATTGCCGGATTCATCAGCAATACTCCATCCGCCGATATTAACCGGTGTTCCTTTCAAATTTACAAACTCAATAAACTCATTGTTATCAATATCCGGGTCAAACATTAATTCATTTATAATTAAATCATTTCTTTTATAAGACGGAACTGTTAATACAGAATTAATTTCTCCGGGTGTGCTTCTTAATTCGCTTAGTGATGTTGTCCAATTTGAGCTGTCATTTGTAAAAGCTGAAAGAGAAAATCTTTCAAGTGAATATCCGTTCAAACCGCCCCAAGTCGATTTGTAATGTAAGCTGTCAATAATTCCATTTCTAAAATCGTAAATAATAATTCCGTCTTCCGAGTTGCTTAGAGAGCCAAAATTTACAACTCTTACACTCGATTTTAATTCTGGATGAAAACTGTAGATTGATGAATCTTTGGTTATTACAAAATATTCTCCCGGCGCTAAAAACAAATCTTCATTCGAAATAAAATTCTTTGTCGGTGTTGGCAGCATATCGCTAACGAACCAGTTTTTTAATTTCAAGTTTTCATTAGAAACATTAACCAACTCAATCCATTCCGGCTCATTATCGATAGGAGAAAACATTACTTCGTTTATCAATAGAGAATTTTGAGCAAATCCGGTTTCTAAAATTTTTTCATCATAATTGTTGAATTGATCTTCATCGTTCGGTAAAATTATTTTAGCCGCAGCTAAAATTCTTGAATTCAAATTTAAGATGGGAACTGAAGAAGTTATGATTATTGAATCACCTGAATTTATTGACACACCGGATTGCCGGTTTAATAATTTATCTGCTGTTCCGTTAGAGTCAGTATCAATATAAAATTCTATTTCAAAATTTGAAACTTGAGATGAACCTAAATTTTTTACTTTTACATTTGGAAAAACATTTTCGCCGGATACCGGAAACTTCGGATCGGAGGAAATTTCTGCCAGTATTAGATCAAATTGTTTTGGAGTTATACTGTTAATTCTTCCCGGAGTACTGAGCTCCAAATCGTTAGATGAATTCCAATTTGCCGACAAAAGCGAAGATACATTTAAAGATTTTCTTTCAAGAGAATTCCCACCTATGCCGCCTTCATCTTTTCTATAAAATACAGAATCAATTGTAATACCGTGGTTATCTTTAATTACGACGCCGTCAGCATCGTTATTTAAGACAGGCAAGTTTAACGTTAAAATATTTGAAGGAATAATTCTGTGAAAATTCACAATCGAAGAATCTCTGGAAATCACCAAGTAACTTTTGGGAGAAAGATTAAAATTATTTTTTATTTGAACTGTAACCGGAGTTGTTAAAACATCTGTAATACTCCATGATTTTAAATTAATTGAATCAGAAGCAGTGTTATATATTTCAATCCATTCAGGTTCGCCGCTGGACGGGTAATACATTATTTCATTTATAAGAACTGAACCTGGATGATATCCGGGAGAAATAGTTTTATAAAAATAATTGTTGCTTGTATCCTGATCATTATCGGAAGCTGCTTCAACATAAAATGCTTTTGTTGAATTAAAATTCTTAATGGAGTAATTCAAATTAATTATTAAAGAATCAAAAGGTGAGATTGTAAAAGCTCCGGTTGTAGATAAATAAGAATCATAAACAGAATCGAGATTCTTATCTTCAAATAAACGCAAAGAAAAATCAGTTGAATTTTTTCCGTTGTTTTTAATTTTTATAAAAACCAAAACTGTGTCATTTAGAAAAGGAGTTGAAGGAGAAAATATTATATCGGTAATTTCAATATCAGAATCTTTGGGTGAAACAGAATTAATATATCCAGGGGTTGCTTTTTGTTTGCTTGAGGAAGTTTTCCAATTTGATGAATCGGTTGAAGAAATTTGAAAATTAATTCTCTCTAATGATTTCCCGTTTGAATTTCCGCCCCATGCTGGGCGATATTCCAAACTATCAACAATATTCTCCGAAGGATCTTTCAATACAACGGCATCTCCTGAATTATTTAATGAGGGAAAATTTGTGACAACAATTTGAGAACGCACTGAAAAATATTTTAGCAGAGTTGAATCTTTACTGATTATAAAATAGGAAAACGGCTGGACAATAATATCTTTCGAAGTTATGGAGGTGGAAGTTGAATTATCTCCAATCCTCCAGCCATTTAAATTTATCGGAAATGTTGTTGTATTAAAAATTTCTATCCATTCCGGTTCACCGGAAGTTGGTGCATACATTATTTCGTTGATCACGATGTCATTATATTTAGCGGCTGCCAATGCGATTGGATATATTTTTGTCATTTGATTGTTGGAAGGGAATTCGTCTTTATCAAATATCACTTTTGCAATAATTGAAAATTCTTTTTGCTGCGGCACAATAAAATTAACTGGAATATTTAATGAATCTCCCGGTTGCAGATTTGAAAATTCATTTGCATATAATAATTCTGAAGAAGACACTGTTGAATCAAAATTTTCATCATTATAAATCTCAACTCTACAATTATCGGCAGCGGTTTCGCCAATGTTTTTTACCTTTGCTGAAATTAATATTTCATCGCCCGGCTTCGGCTTGGTTGAAGAAATATTTATTGAGGACAACATAAGATCAAAATTTGCCGGAGAAATTGAATTTTTAAATCCCGGAGTTCCATTTTGAATTATACTGTTTCCCCAATTTTCTATTGAATTATTTTTTGTAGGATGAATTTTTTCATCGGAGAAACCTGTGCTGTTATTTGCAGAATAAGTGTAGGATTCAAGCATATCGCCTTGAGCATTTAAAAGTAAAATCGGGCGTGAAGTGGTATTAGACATTCCTGAAGAGCCGAAAGAGCCATCCGATATCTTTAATATTAACGTGCTTATCGGAACTAAATTTTTATAAATTCCGGAATCAATATTATAATCTAATTCAAAAATTATAGCATAGGATTGTGGCGGAAGAATTGTTCCAAAGCCCGCTGACTTAAATGTATCCGGAGTTGAAGTGTAATATTTAATCTTAAAATTTTTAAGATCAATGCTGTTTGTAAATGATGTATTAAATACTTCTATGAATTCGTTATTGCCGCTTAAAGGATTAAACATTATTTCGGTTAATGTCAGCGAAGTATCTGATTGCGGAAAAATGAAATATGTTGAAAGAGTAATAAAAAATAAAATTAGTTTCTTCATTCAGAGCCCCATTTATAATAACAATAATAAAAAAATATTTTTAATAAATCTATTATCTTAATTGAATGAAGAAGCATCATCTTAAGTCCGGCTGGCAATCAGTTCAAAAATTCGATCCGGTAAAATGCGAAGTAGGCTTGAAAAAAATACTGTTGGAAATGGGAATTGAATTATTCGTTTTTCTTTTTTTATTCCATTAACAATAATGTTTGCAGCTTTATGAACATCAATTAGGAACGGCATTTTAAAATTGTTTTTATCTGTCATTGGAGTTTTTATAAAGCCGGGCTTTACTGTTAAAACTTTAATGTTAGATTTTTTTAATTCAACTCTTAAACTTTCTAACAAAATTGAAACAGCGGCTTTGCTGGCGCAATAAATTCCGCTTTTAGGAAATCCTCTTTTCTCGGCTAAACTTGAAACACCGACTATAATTCCCGAATCTTGTTTTTTTAATACCGGGAGAATTGCTTTCACACAATTGAAAACTCCCCAAACGTTAACATCAAATATTTCTTTAGCAGATTCATGTGCAAATTTTTCAATTGATGATCTTCCGCTTATTCCGGAATTTAAAATTGCAATATCAATTTTCCCAAAATGGTTTACTATTTGATCGACAGCGATTTGCACTTCTTCTTTATTGGTTACATCGCATTTAATTGATAGAACATCAAGATTAAGTTTACTAAGTTCTTCAGCCAAATTATTTGTAATGTTTACTCTTCTATTTAAAAGAGCAAGCTTGCATTTTTCTTTTGCTAGAACTTTTGCCAGTTCAAATCCAATTCCGCTGGAGGCTCCAGTAATTAATATAACTTTATCAGTTAATTCCAATTATTCTATAAATTTTTTTGTTATTAAAAATGAATTTTTCTTTTCGATCAAGAATACTGAATTTCTGAAATAGGGATCTTTATATTCACGGCTGTTTGCTTTGAAGGTTCACTTTTGATATCAAAATTACCATTATAAATATCTAACAATTCTTTTACAATTGACAATCCAAATCGGTTTCTTTAACAATTTTCATAGATTTGTTAAATTCCACCGAATTTACTTTTGAAATAATTACCAAATTTTAATATATTTTTAATTAATGCAGCTAAAGTTCAATAAAAAAAATTGTTGACGTTCTTTAAACTTTTCTATTAAGTAACAAATTAGTATCTTTTCATCAAAAATTATTCCAATGTTTGATAGTAATGTAATTCCTGTTAAGGATGTTTTAATTCGTTCCGAAATTGCGGAAATCAAATTTGCATGTGATTTAAATAAATGTAAAGGCGCGTGCTGCACTCTTGAAAGTGAATTCGGTGCACCGCTTCTTAAAGAAGAAGTTGATCAAATAAAAAGTGTTTTGGAAGTTGTAAAAGATTATCTACCTGCAAAACACAAAGAAGAAATTGATGAATTTGGATTTTACGAATTAAAACATGGCGAGTTAATGACTGCAAGTGTGAACAATAAAGCTTGCGTCTTTGTATATTATGAAAATGGAATTGCTAAATGCGGAATTGAACGGGCATTCTTAGATGGAAAAATAAAACTTAGAAAACCAATTTCGTGTCATTTGTTTCCAATTAGAGTTTCTAAATTTGGTGGAGATATTTTAAGATTTGAAAAATTTTCCGAGTGTTCATTTGCTTTGGAAAACGGTGCGAAGAATAATATTAAGCTCGTTGACTTTTGCAAAGATGCATTGGAAAGATTGTATGGTAAAAAATGGTATTTAACTTTAAAAGAAATCATCGGTAAGCTTTATGTTATCTCTTAGTCAAAAACTTTCGCAGCAGCAAAAACTTTCTCCACAGCAGATTCAATATCAAAAACTGCTTCAATTAAATACACTTGCATTGGAACAAAGGATTAAAACCGAGCTGGAGCTAAATCCAATTCTTGAAGAAATAATGGAAGATGAAATTGAACTTTCTATAGATGCTGATGAAAAAAATAAGTCTGATGAAATTGATGGCGAAGAAGAATTTGAGAGCAGTTCTAAAGATGAATTTGAACTTGAAGACTTCATGAATGACTTAGATTTTGATGGTGATAAAATAAATAGAAGCAAAGATGATGAGATATATCAGCCATTAGCTCCGGCAAAAGAAAGTTTAAGCGAACATTTAAAAGAACAGTTGAGCATGCTTAACCTTGATGATAATTTGTACATGCTTGGCGAAGAAATTATCGGTAATCTTGATTCAGATGGATATTTAAAAAGCGATCTTCCCGAAATTTTGAACGAGCTTGAAATGTTTGAGCACGTACAAATTTCTGCTGAGGACGCTGAAGCGCTCCTAAAAAAAATTCAATCCTTTGATCCAATTGGAATTGCATCAAGAAGCCTGCAGGAATGTTTGCTTGTTCAATTAAAAAATTCTTCCTTCGATCCTTATTACGCATTTTTAGCTGAAGAACTTCTGGTAAATTATTTTAACGATTTCACTCAAAAGCGATATGATGTTATTAAACAAAAAATGAATCTTACCGATGAAGGCTTAAAAGCAACTATCGGTCTTGTACAAAGTTTGAATCCAAAGCCCGGAGAAGGAAATATCGATTCAGTGGAAATGAATCAGATTACTCCGGATTTTATTATAGAAAAAGTTGATGATAATTTTGTAATAACATTGAATGATCGAAGCGTACCTTCAGTAACATTAAGCAAGACATATCTCGAGATGATTGATCAAAATAGAAAAACTAAAAAAAATTCACCTCGTGATAAAAATACTTATAAATTTTTAAGAGAAAAATTTGAATCGGCAAAATGGTTTATCGCTTGTATTCAGCAGAGACGCGAAACTTTGATGAAGATTATGCAGGCAATTGTCGAAAAGCAATATGAATTTTTTGATAAAGGTCCCAAATTATTAAAACCGATGATTTACAAAGATATCGCTGACGAAATTCGTATGGATATTTCGACGATAAGCAGAGTTGTAAACGGTAAATATGTTCAGAGCCCGATGGGAATACACGAATTGAAATATTTTTTCAGCGAAGGTTTAAGCACGGATTCAGGCGAAGAAGTTTCTAACAAACATATTAAAGAACGCCTAAAAGAAATTATTGAATCGGAAAATAAAAACTCACCGCACAGCGATGATAAACTTGCCGAAATGTTAAACGATGAAGGCATCCACATTGCAAGAAGAACTGTGGCAAAATATAGAGAACAGCTTCGAATTCCAATCGCAAGATTGCGCAGAGAATTATGATCGTGTTTGTTGTCGATGTTCTTTTGATATTCCTTTTTTTTTCTTTATTCGGATTTCTTCATTCTTATTTCGCTTCTAACTTTGCTAAACGAATCATCATTCGGCGATATGGTAATTTAATTGCATTCTACAGATTTGCTTATGTTTTGTTTTCACTAATTTCATTTTATGTAATTTATATAGCAGTTCCTCATCCGAATTTAATTATTTATGATTTACCTTATCCATTCGACTTCTTAATTCTGATTCCGCAATTTTTAAGTTTAGCAGTAATAATTTGGACGTTAAAATATTTTAGTGTCAAAGAATTTTTAGGAATCAATCAAATCATTCGGTGGTTTAACAAAGAGTATAATGTAAATGAGCTAGACGAAAAGCTAACACTTCATGTCGATGGGCCATATAAATTTTGCAGACATCCGGCTTATTTCTTTACAATTATGTTTTTAATTTTCAGACCTGAAATGGACTTATTCTATTTAGTTATGCTGATTTGTATAACAGCTTATTTTATTGTTGGTTCATATTATGAAGAGAAGAAGTTAATTGAAAAGTTCGGCAGTAATTATATTGAATATCAAAAAAACGTCCCAAGAATTTTGCCAATTAAACTTTCAATTTTTGAAAAGAAAAAAATTTTAGAATAGAATATTTTATGAAAAAATTATTTAGTTGTTTGATCTTTTTCCTGTTTATCAATTCCATCCTTTTTGCGCAGCAAGATACTATCCTTGCAAAAATTGGCCCTGATAATATGACCGGAAATATTTTTAAAGAACGATTTGAATTAACACCTCAAGTCTATAAAAACGAAGATAACCACTATTCAAAAAAAGAAGATCTTCTATACTCATTAATTGCAGAAAAGCTTTGGTCGCTCGATGCATCTAAGCTAGGCTTAGATACCACGGAAATAATGAAAACTACTTTCAAAGCTTTAGAAGATATGTTTGTTAGAGATGCGCTTTATAAAATTGAGGTAATGAATAAAATTGAAATTACAGATCAGGAAATTATTCATGAATTAAAAAAGCATTTTTCAAAGCTTGAAGTAAAAACTTTGTACTCAACTGATTCAACAGAAATATTTAAGTCGTATGCAAAATTAAAAAATGGATTACAATTTAATTCTCTTCAAATGCAAAATGATGAAAAAGAAAAATCAATTGAAGTTGAGCATGGAGAATTCCAAAAAGCTATTGAAGATACTTTGTTTAATTTATCAAAAGGACAATACACACCTCCGGTAAAATCAAAAGCAGGCTGGTTTATTTTTCATGTTAATAACATAAATGAAACTTCATTTACTTCTGAGAATCTAGCTAGTGAAGTGAAATCAGCAAAGCAAGAATTAGAAAATGAAAAAGCTGCAAAGTTGGGGGAAGAATTTTTAAGAAGATTTTTTACAGGCAAACAAGCCCCGATAGATCCGGAAATTTCCCGGAGGATTTCAGAAAAATTTACATCGATTCTTCAAGAAAAAAAAATTAGAGAAAAGATCCCGGATAGCGTAAATGTGTATCTTAAACCTGAAGACTTTTTACAAGTTGAAAAAGATTTTGGTCCTGATACGCTTAATAAAATTTTTATAAAGTTTGAAAATAACCCATTCACAGTTAAAGATTTTTTAAGATACTTTGCTTTTGAAGGCTTCTACTCAAGAGAAGTAAGTCCGGAAATTATAAATGCAAAATTAAATGCGCGGATAAAACAAATAGTAGAAGATGAATTATTGGCAAGAGAAGGTTATAGACGAGGTTTGGAAAACTTACCTGAAGTTCAATCATCAATAAATATGTGGCGCGATAATTATCTAGCTCAGCTGCTAAAAGATAAATTTATAGATTCAATCAAAGTCACAAATGTTGAGGTCCGAAATTATTATAATGGAATCGGGAAAGAAAAAAATCCAAATGATATCCAGGTTAATATTCAGGAAATTCTAACGGATAGTTTGGAAGTTATTCATCAAGTTTTGAATGAACTTAGCAATGGCGCAGACTTCGGAAAGCTTGCTTCAATTCATACAAAAAGATTATGGACTCGCAGCAAAGGCGGTGAGTTTGGCTTTTTCCCATCAACTATGTATGATGAGATAGGAAAGATTGCCGCTAAAATGAAAATAGGTGAAATTTATGGACCATTGAAAACTCCGAACGGTTATTCGTTGTTCAAATTAATTGGGAAAAAAGAAAAAGATGAAAAACCCAGCAAACCTTTTGAAGAAATGAGAAGTGAATTAACGAAAGAACTTTTAGGCAAAAAGCGAAGTGAATTTTTTATTAATTATACAGTAAATCTTGCAAACAAATATGGTGTTTCGATAAATCAAAATTATTTATCTTCAATCCAAGTTAATGATTTTAATATGTATGCATACCGGTACATGGGATTTGGCGGAAGAATTACGGCTGTACCCGTCACGCTTCCTTTTGTTGAATGGTATAAACCGTGGATAGATGAAAAAAAAGTTGTACCTTAAAGAGTTAATTTAAAATATTTTTGAAATATTATATTAAGATTATAGAAGCTTATAATTTTATTAATCTGTTTGAACCTCGGAGTAGAAAGATGGAAAATACAATTCACGCAACAACTATTTTGGGAGTTGTGCATAACGGAGAATCAGCAATTGGCGGCGATGGCCAGGTTACACTCGGAAATACAATAATGAAGCATAATGCAAGTAAAATTAGAAAGCTAAATAACGGAAAAGCATTATGCGGATTTGCCGGCGCTTCTGCGGATGCTTTTACACTGATGGAAAGATTTGAAGACAAACTTGAACAGTATCGCGGTAATGTAAACAGAGCTGCGGTAGAATTGGCAAAGGATTGGCGAACTGATAAATATTTACGGAAGCTTGAAGCAATGTTAGCCGTTGTAACTAACGACAAAGCACTAATCATTTCAGGTAATGGTGATGTAATTGAACCCGATGATCAAATAGTTGCTATTGGATCCGGAGGAATGTATGCGCTTTCAGCAGCAAGAATGCTGAAAAAATATAGCAAGCTTTCTGCAAAAGAAATTGTAGAAGAATCTTTGAAAACGGCCTCGGAAATTTGTATTTATACAAATGATAAAATAAATGTTGAAGTCTTATAAAATTGCTGAAGAAGAATATGAAAAATAAATCGATGAAGGCATTTACACCTTCTCAAATAGTAAATGAACTTGATAAATATATAATCGGTCAAACTGAAGCAAAACGTGCTGTGGCAATTGCTTTACGAAATAGATGGCGAAGGCAACAGGTACCGCCGGAATTACGGGAAGAAATTTTACCAAATAATATAATTTTAATTGGTCCCACAGGTGTTGGTAAAACAGAAATTGCCAGAAGACTTGCAAAGCTAGCAGAAGCACCGTTTATTAAAGTTGAAGCTTCCAAGTTTACAGAAGTTGGTTATGTCGGCAGAGATGTAGAATCTATGATTCGAGATCTTGCTGATTACGCTGTGAATATGGTAAAGTCTGAAAAGACTGCGCAAATTCAATCTCACGCCGAAGAACTTGCTGATGAAAAAATTCTTGATCTATTAATTCCGCCTGTAAAAAAATCTGTAGGTTTAACAGAAAATACTGAAGGTGAAACAAATGGAGAATCGTTTCAGAATCAGAAAACTCGCGAGTGGATGAAGCAGAAATTAAAAAGCGGAGAGATGAATGATAAGATGGTTGAGTTTGATGCCAACTCACAAAACTCAATAGGTATGCAGGTATTAGGACCATTTGGCTTGGATGATCTTGGAATTAATTTCCAGGAAATTATGGGCAACATAATGCCGAAGAAAAAAAAGAAGAGAAAAACATCAATCTCTGAAGCAAGAAAAATAATTGCACAGGATGAAGCGCAAAAATTAATTGATATGGAAGCTGTTCAGAAAGAAGCTATCGATAGAGTTCAAGATTCCGGAATTATTTTTATAGATGAAATTGATAAAGTTGCAGGCGGAGGAAAAGGACAAGGGCCGGATGTTTCCCGTGAAGGTGTTCAAAGAGATTTGCTGCCGATTGTTGAAGGATCAAATGTTAATACTAAATATGGCGTTGTAAAAACCGATCATGTATTGTTCATTGCTTCCGGCGCTTTTCATGTTTCTAAACCTTCTGATTTAATTCCGGAACTTCAAGGCCGTTTCCCGATTCGTGTTGAATTAAAAAGTCTCAGCCAAGAAGATTTTGTTAAAATCTTAACCATGCCGGAAAATGCGTTGCTCAAACAGTACAACGCTCTTCTCGAAACTGAAGGAATGAAATTAGAATTTACTCCCGATGCAATAAGAGAAATTGCACGGATAGCATCTGAAGTAAACGAGCAGGTAGAAAATATCGGAGCCAGAAGACTGCACACAATTTTAACAACTTTGCTTGACGAAATTCTTTTTGATGCACCTGATAAAATTCCGAGCGAAAAAGTAAAGATCACCGCAAAGTTTGTTAAGCAGAAATTAGATAGCATTGTTAAGAACAGGGACTTGAGTAAGTTCATCCTTTAAAAAACCTTAGCATAATTCGAAGAACTTATGACAAACTTTCAATCTCTGGTTAGAAACAAGTTTTTTGTCAAATTATTTCTGGCGGTTTTATCTATTTTAATTTTATCTTTTTTCCTGGAACCCGAAAAATTTGTTGATAAAAATATTGAAACTAGTTTTACTTTATTGCATGGCCAGCAGCAGCCTGATACAAATATAGTTCTAATTGACATTTCAGCTTCGGACATAGACAACCTCGGCTATTGGCCGTTAAAAAGAAGTTATTATGCTCTCCTAATTAAAAACCTATCAGATTATAAAGTTAAATCCATTGGGCTTGAAGTTTTTTTAAGCGCAAAATTTGTAACTCAAACTCTTTATGATAATCTCGTTACTAAAGTGATTGAAAATTCAGGCAATGTGGTTTTGAGCTCCGTTGCCGGGAATGTTACTTATCTGGACGGGAAATTTTCAACTGATTCTTTAAGTTATCCAAGTCCAAAATTATTAGACGACAATATTAAAACCGGTCATCTAAATTATTTTGATGAAAACGGAATTCAGATCCCGCTGATTATTCATGATGGTAAATCTGTTATTAAAGCTTTTTCGCTTCAACTTGCCGGAGAAAATTATTTTGTTAAAGATGACCAGGAACTTAAAATTAATTTTATATCATCATGGAATAAGTTCCAAAGATATTCTCTCCTAAATTTTTTCCAAGCAGTAAATAATAATTCCGAAAGCCTTCAATCATTAAAAGATAAAATAGTAATTATCGGTATTAGCGATCCGCAGATTTCTTCCGAATTTAATACTACTTTTGATAATAACATGCCGGGATTTGCTATTCACGCTTTTGCACTTGATAATATACTCCATCATCGGTGGTTGAACGATAATTTTATAGCCATTTCAAAAATAATTTTTGTCATCTTAATTCTTATCTTATTGTTTGTTCAGGAAAAGAAATTAAAAATAAAAGCTTTAAATTTTAATATTTCCACTTTCATTCTGTTTTTAATTTTTACATTCAGTCTATATTCGATTTTAAATATTGAACTTTCATATTCATTCTTTTTAATTCCATTTCTGTTAACCGCCGTAGCTGACTTGATCTTTGCTCTCACTGAAGATAAAATTCAATTGAAAGGAGTAAAAGATGAGGCGATTCTTTTAAAGAATTTGCTGGCAAAAAAAGAATACGAACTTGAAAGGCTTCAGAAAGAATTAAATTTATCAGGCGAAGATGGATCGTATTCTATAGTTGATAAAATAAAATCCTTGAAAGCAGACATTGAAAAGCTCAGGGAAAACGAAGCTGATAAAAAAGAAGCAATTGTTTTGTTTGATGGCGAAGAAAAAGAATTTGAGGGTATTACTTATCGTTCTAAAGCAATGACAAATATTGTAGATACAATTAAAAAAGTTTCCAAAGGTAATGCTAACATTTTAATCTTGGGCGAAAGCGGAACGGGTAAAGAATTAGTTGCAAAAGCAATTCATACACAAAGCGAAAGAAACAAAAATAATTTTGTTGCGGTCAATTGCGGCGCTCTATCAGATACGTTATTAGAAAGTGAATTATTCGGACATGTGAAAGGCGCTTTCACCGGCGCTGTAACTGATAAGATAGGCAGGTTTGAAGCAGCAAATAAAGGCACTATTTTTCTCGATGAAATTGCTGAAACGTCTGAAAATTTTCAGGTGAAGTTATTACGAGTTATTCAAACCGGTGATTATGAAAAAGTTGGCTCATCAAAAACTTTTCATGCTGATGTTAGAATTGTTGCCGCGACAAATCGACAGCTGGAAGCTTTTGTGAAAGAGAAAAAATTTCGTGAAGATCTTTATTACCGGTTGAACGTAATAAAAATTGAATTGCCGCCTTTAAAAGAAAGGAAAGAAGATATTGAAATTTTGGCGCGGAAATTTTTAACTAAAGAAGGCGGGGAAATTAAATTGTCAAAAGCAGTTCTGGAAGCATTGTTAAAATACGAATGGAAAGGAAATGTAAGGGAACTGGAAGCTGTTATTAAACGTTCTGTTATTTTTGCGCAGTCTGTTGAAAGAAAATTAATTCAGCTTTCTGATTTGCCGGAAGAAATTGTAAAGGATAGTAAATTTAATTTTGAAGATATTGTAATCGAATCTTTACGAAATAAAAAATTCACAAGATCATCAATTATAGAGACTGCAAAAGAGCTTGGCAATTTAAACCGGACAGTTATTTCAGAAAATTTCCGCGGTTATTCGCTCAAGGTTTTTGTTGAGAACAATTATGATTTTGAAAAATCGGTGAATGTAATTTCATTGACTGCTGATGAAGAAGTTAATGAACGCGTAAGAATTAAACTTCAAACATTTCTAAAAAATATTGAGAATGATTTAAACGAGCTTCAACTAAAAGATTTTGAAAATATAAAAATCAAATTTGCATCTAAGTACAAAAACCTCCCGCATAAATTTCATTATTATCTTGACGAAATTATTCAACGACAAATCAGTTAATAATATCTTCCTAATAATTTAGCCAAAAGTTAGTTCGAAAATCATTCTCCCTAGCCGCACTTCAGCATTTTTTACTGTTCAACCAAAATTAGTTATCATGATTTGAAGGATAAATTACATTTGAAGTAACTTTTTAGAAAAATAATAAGTCAAAAATGAAAAGCTTAAAGGTAATATTCCAAACAATGTTTACAAAAATAAATGGTGTGTATAAGAAATTGTTCATCAATATTATTCAAGTTTAGTTTATCATTCATAATTGTTATAATCAATTCGGCACAATGATTGTAGTTAGGTTTTCACATTCTAATAATTGTCTTTTATATTTAATAGGAGGATCAAATGTTTAACAAAAAAATATTGTTCATAATAATTCTTAGTTTGGTAAGTGTTGCTTATAACTTTGCACAAGAAGATGATTCGACCAATAACAACAATAATGGTTGGAAGCATCATCATCGTTTTAGATTTATGATGTTCCATGATGAGTTTAAAGGTAAGCCAACAATTTCTTTAAACTACGGACTTTCAAAATTAAGTACGAAAAATTTTGATGAAAATTTTGCAAAACCAAATTTGCTTGAATTAAAATTAGGTTACACTCACGAAAATAATAATGATGTTGAAGAGAACATTCTCGATTATAATTACAAATATTTTTATATAAGTAATATCTCAACTAATTTGTCCGGCGGTTCATCAAACAGTTCTGACCTTAAAACTGATTTGTGGAGATTTGGATTCGGCAGAGCTTCAGGTTATGGATATGAATTAGGGTCGGCAGCAATTATTCCTTATCATACTTATTCTTTTGAATGGTCGAGATTGAGGATGAAAGACAATCCATTGACGGCGAACGACCAGGGAACTACAAATCTTTATAATGATTCATTCCGGTTTGGAACAAGCAGCGAAGCTGGAATAAGGTTTAAGGTAATTCCAAATTTAATTTTAGAAGCTGGGTATCAACGTTCGATAATTTTCCCGAGACATATTTTCTGGAAATGGGTAGGAAGTTCTCTGATAGAAGCCGCGGGGCAATGGGGAATCGATGGTTTTGTTAACGAAATTCTTGATTCATCACCTTATGCTGTTCCGGTTGTGAATTTTGTTTTGAAGAATGCTCTCTCTTATGGAATTTACGAACTGCGGCAAGAAAAAATGAATTGGCCTTTTGATACTGTTGCACCGCTTTCTTATGATCAATTTAAATTTGGATTGACGTTCGTATTTTAATTAGAGGTAAATAATAATTGGAAAAAACAAACTCGATTTTAAAATAAATCGAGTTTGTTTTTTAAATGAATTTTATCTTCAAATTCACAATTTCAGATGGGCTTCCAATCTTAACCGGTGGCCCCCAAGTTCCGGCGCCGCATGAAACATAATATTGTGTGTTTCCTTTTTTCAAATAGCCCCAGCTTAATTCATACACCATTTTAGTAATAAGATTAGCCGGAAACATTTGTCCGTGATGTGTATGTCCGGATAATTGAAGATCAATATTATTTTTTTCAGCTTCATCCAAACCAAAAGGAGTATGATCCATTAAAATAATTGGAAGAGATTTATCCACATCTTTCATCAATTCTTCTAAAGGTTTTCTATCCTGTTTGGTAAATTGTTTTATAGCTCGGTCGTCCCTTCCGACTAAGAAAAATGAATTATCAATTTTAATCGAAGAATCTCGCAAAAGAGTTATGCCAAAATCTCTAATATATTTTTCGCAGCCTTCTACTCCATTAATAAATTCATGATTGCCGATAATAGCATAAGTACCGAATTTTGATTTTAGATCAAGCAGAGATGAACCGATGTCTCTATTTCTTAAAGTCTCTGCCTTATCGTCTACTAAATCTCCGGCGATTAAAATGATGTCCGGATTTAACTCATTAATTTTTTGGACAATTTTTCTTAAATGACGACCGTTGTTTATCGGAGAGAGATGAATATCCGAAATCATAACAGCATTTAATTCATTTAAATTGTTTGATCCTTTTCGTAAATCCAGATTCAGAGTTTTTACCGAAAGTATTTGCGTATTGATGTAGCCGGCAAGAACAACGATCGAAACAACGACAACAACAATTAGAGCTGTAATCTGTTTTGCTAAAATATAATTTTGGTTTATAACCGCAGGCATAAAATGAAAAATCAAAAAAATAAGCCGGGCGAAATCAATTAATAAAACTGATAATAAAAAATAAACCATGAATGCAAACCAGAAAGAGCCGATGCCGAGTAGAATATCATAGAGCAGCGGCGCTAAAATTTTTTCCATGAGTTTTGCCGCGATATAGGAAAGGGAAGAAATAAGAAATAAAATTAAATAAGGAATTCTAAGTTGAGGACTTCCTTCCAAAGCTTGCCAGCCTCTTATTAAGATGTAAGAGTTGAGCGCCGCATATACAGTAAAAAAAATAGAAAAAAATAATACCATTTTAAATTGAAAAATTAATTCTTGTATTCTAAAACTTCTTGAACTTAGACCAATATTTGCAAATTAGAAGTTCAAGATTAAGTTCAAGTTCAAGAGCATGTTTACGGTTATTGTTTTGTTTAGTTATATTCATCCCAACTTTTAACGGATAAATCTTGCATCTTGGATAAAGACTTCACAAATCTTTTCGCCACTTGAATGTTCGTAATAAGATTAACATTCATATCAACGGCTTTCCTTCGAATCAGATAATCATTATCAAGTTCATATTTTTCTTCGTTCTTCGGGATATTAATTACAAGATCAATTTTCCCTTCATTAAGATAAGTTATAATATTTGGTTCTTCTTTTTCGAGAGGCCAATTTAAAACCTCGGCTTCAATTCCATGTTCTTTGAGAAATCTTGAAGTCCCGTTTGTTGCGTACAACTTTAGTCCCATATCATAAAGTTTTTTTGTTTCATTTAAGAAATCAGCTTTATCCTTTGCAGTGCCGGTTGAAAGCATAACAGCTTTTTTAGGAATTCTGTAGCCGGTCGATAAGAAACTTTTTAAGAATGCTTCGTTAAAATCATCACCGAGACAAGCAACTTCTCCGGTGGATGCCATTTCAACTCCAAGAATTGGATCGGAACCTTTCAATCTTGTAAACGAAAATTGAGGAGCTTTAACACCAACGTAATCAACATCGAAGGATGATTTGTCGAGCTTCGGAATTTTTTCTCCCATCATCAGCTTGGTTGCGATTTCGATAAAATTAATTTTTAAAACCTTTGATACAAACGGGAAACTTCTGGAAGCGCGGAGATTGCATTCAATAACTTTTACTTCATTATCCTTTGCAATAAATTGAATGTTGAACGGACCAGTTATCTTTAACTCTTTAGCAATTTGTTTTGTTATGATTTTGACCCGTCTCATTGTTTCAAGGTAAGTTCTTTGCGGCGGCAGAACGATTGTTGCATCGCCTGAATGAACACCAGCATTTTCAACGTGCTCTGAAATTGCGTAGCAAAAAAGATTTCCATTTTCTGCAACGGCATCGGCTTCTATTTCTCTCGCATCAGTTATGAATTTGCTTATTACAACCGGATGTTCCCGGCTAATTTCAGAAGCCTTCTTTAAATATTCTTCAAGCTCATCATCTGAAAGAACAATGCTCATTGCCGCTCCGCTAAGTACGTAGCTTGGCCTGATTAAAACCGGATAGCCAACTTTTTTTGCAAATTGTTTCGCATCTTTCAAACTTGTAAGTTCTTCCCATTCAGGTTGATCAACTTCTAATCTATCAAGAATCTGAGAAAACTTATGCCGGTTCTCTGCGTTGTCAATTTGTGCCGGAGATGTTCCTAAAATTTTTACTCCTGCATTATAAAGTTTTACAGCAAGGTTATTGGGAATTTGTCCGCCCATCGAAATGATTACGCCTTCGGGATTTTCTTTATCGTAAATGTCGAGCACTCTTTCAAAAGTTAATTGCTCGAAGTAAAGTTTATCGCAAATGTCATAATCAGTACTGACTGTTTCCGGATTGCAATTAATCATGATTGTGTTGTACTCAAGCTTGTTCAACGACATCACTGCATTAACACAGCACCAATCAAACTCAACTGAAGAGCCAATTCTATAAGCACCGCTTCCAAGAACTATAATTTGATTACTCTGCCCGAACTGAATATCATCTTCTTTGCCATGATAAGTGAGATAAAGATAATTTGTTTGAGCCGGATATTCAGCAGCTAAGGTATCAATTTGTTTAACAACAGGAATGACGCCCATACTTTTTCTATAATTTCTAATTTCAAATTCAGTAGCGCCTGCAAGTTTACCAAGTTGAACATCTGAAAAGCCGTTCATCTTAGCTTCTCGCAAAAGATCGACAGAAATTTTGTTAAGCTTAATTCCTTTTAATTTATTTTCTGTCGAGATGATGTTCTTCATCTTGTAAAGGAACCATTTTGTAATTTTTGTCAGCTCATGGATTTTGTCAATCGAATAACCTTCTTTTAACGCCTGGGCAATAGCATAAATTCTTTTATCTGTCGGTTTGGATAATTCATCATCAAGATCATTAAACACAAGATCATTACCGACGAATCCTTTCATTCCTATGTCGAGCATTCTTATTGCTTTTTGAAAAACTTCTTCAAAGCTTCTGCCAAGTGACATTACTTCGCCAACGGATTTCATTTCAGAACCAAGCTGAGTGCTGACTTGTCTAAACTTTTGAAGATCCCATCTTGGGAATTTTAATGCGACATAATCAAGTGCCGGTTCAAAACAAGCTGATGTTTCTTGAGTAATAATATTTACAACTTCGTTCAACGCGTAACCAAGAGCGAGCTTTGTTGCGATGAATGCAAGCGGATAACCGGTGGCTTTAGATGCAAGTGCAGAGCTGCGGCTTAGTCTTGCATTAACTTCTATGATTCGGTAATCATCAGAATTTGGATCAAGTGCATATTGAATATTGCATTCACCGATTACGCCAAGATGGCGAATCAATTTTATTCCAATTGAACGAAGCTTGAAATTTTCTGCAGCCGATAGAGTTTGAACCGGCGCAATTACAATGCTGTCGCCGGTGTGGATTCCCATCGGATCAATATTTTCCATCGAACAAATTGTAATGCAATTATTAAATCTGTCGCGGACAATTTCGTATTCAACTTCTTTCCAGCCGTAGAGAGATTCTTCAATTAAAATTTGATTGGTGAAGGTAAACGCTCTTCGAGCTTTCTCTAGTAATTCATCTTTATTATTTACAATTCCTGAGCCCAATCCGCCGAGTGCATAAGCAATTCGAACCATTACCGGGAAACCGATTTTTTCTGCAGCAGCAATTGCTTCATCAACATTATTTGCTGTTTTGCTTAATGCAACTTTCAATCCTATTTCAGTAACTTTGTTTCCAAATAAAAGCCTGTCTTCAGTTGCTTCAATCGCTTCCACCGGAGTTCCAAGAACTTTAACATTATGTTTTGCAAGAATTCCATTTTCATAAAGTTCAACTCCAACATTAAGTGCGGTTTGTCCGCCAAATTGAAGAAGAATGCTGTCCGGTTCTTCTTTCTCAATTATCTTTTCAACAAACTCTGCTTTAATCGGCATGAAGTAAACTTTGTCGGCAAAATTTTCAGAAGTTTGGATGGTTGCGATATTTGGATTAATTAAAACTGAAGTAATTCCATCTTCCTTTAATGCTTTAATTGCCTGGCTGCCGGAATAATCGAACTCGCCTGCTTGTCCGATTTGAAGTGCGCCTGATCCTAATATTAAAACTTTTTTTGGTTTTCCGCGTTTAATCATTTTAAAGCCCTCAAAAACATATCAAAAATAAATTCAGTATCGTCAGGTCCCGGCGAAGCTTCCGGATGAAACTGCGCTGCAAAAAATGGTTTTGCAATGTGAATAATTCCTTCGTTTGTTCCATCGTTGTCATTAACAAACCATTCGCGCCAATCTTCCGGCATCGTTTCAGAATTAACTGCATAGCCATGATTTTGCGAAGTGATGTAACATCTTTTTGTACCGGTTTCGTTGCAAGGCTGATTATGGCCTCTGTGGCCGTACTTTAATTTATAAGTATCAGCGCCGGCGGCAAGCGCCATTATCTGACTTCCAAGACAAACTCCAAGTGTTGGTGTTCCGGTTTTCATTGCTTTGCGGGTGTTCTCAATAGTTGCTGAGCACATTTTAGGATCGCCTGGGCCATTGGAAATTAAAATTCCGTTAGCTTTTTCTTTTGAAAAATCATAATCATAAGGAACTCGAATAACGGTAATATTTCTTCTCAGAAATGCTTGAATAATATTATTCTTTGTTCCGCAATCAACAAGAATAATTTTTTTCTTGTTACGAGCATATTCGACTGGTTCCTTTACACAAACTTCACCGGCAAGATCTAATTTATTTATATCTTCAAAATCTATTTTTTCATTTTCATTTACCACTATCTTTCCAAGCATAGTTCCGCTTTCGCGAAGTTTTCTTGTCAACATTCGTGTATCAATTCCATGGATGCCTGGAATTTTTTGTTCTTTCATCCAATCATCTAGTGATCTTTTTCCATTCCAATGAGAATATTCATCCGAATAATTTGAAATGATCAGTGCGCGGCAATGAATTTTTTCTGATTCAAAATATTTTAATAATCCGTTTTCTCGTTCGTAATCCGGCACTCCGTAATTCCCGATTAACGGAAAAGTCATTACAAGAATTTGACCGCGGTAAGATGGATCAGTCATTGTTTCCGGATAGCCAACCATTCCGGTGTTAAAAACAACTTCACCGTTGGTATTCGCGTTGAATCCAAAAGGAATTCCAACGAACTCCGAATCATCTTCTAAAATTAGTTTTGCTGTTTTTTGTTTGCTGTTCATGTCTCTATCAAATTTATGAAATTAATTTCATCATGCCGGCAAAAAAATAGCCACTCTTGGAGTGGCTATCAATAGTAGACTCTATTATGCAAGTGATTTTTAATTTCGATTTTTTTAATTTCTTTCGCAAGTATTTCTTTAATTTGTTTTTCAAATATATTGTATAGAGATTTTAGATTCAATTTATGAAATGATAATTTTAGTGATTAAATTCACTTAAAGTGAAATTAAAAAAATTAAATTTCCATCAGTCGTGGGGGATTATAATAAAATTGCAGAAGATTCAAAATTGTATACGTCATATCAATTTCGATCCATTAAATTTTTACTATTTTAATGATAGTTTATTTGAACCATCATATGCCGATCTCATTATTTTAGGAAATTAAATGAAACAAAGAAAAAGTTTAAAAGAAGTTAAAGAACTAAAAAAACCGAAATCATTTATTCTGGATACAAATGTAATCCTTCATGATGCTACTTGCATTAATCAATTTCAGGAAAATGATATAATAATTCCATTAACGGTAATTGAAGAACTCGATCATTTCAAGCGCGGCAGTCAAGTAATAAATCTCAACGCTCGCGAATTTGCTAGGACGCTTGATTCCATGACCGGAACAGCGCTATTTAATGGCGGAGTTTCGATGGGAAAAGGCAGAGGAAGAGTTAGGATTGGGATTTCCCGCGGCATATCAAGCGAGATAAAAGAAATATTCAAAGAAGACACTCCGGATCATCGAATACTTTCTGTTGCATTGGATATTAATAAAAAAATTAAAAATGAATCTTCAGTTATTCTTGTTAGTAAAGATGTAAATCTTAGAATGAAAGCAAAAGCGCTCGGAATTCTTGCTGAAGATTATACTACGGATAGAATTAACAGCATTGAAGAACTTTATAGCGGCAAAGAAATTTTTGAAAATTTTGATGATGAATTAATTGTAAAATTATTTCAATCACCGTTTGAACTGCCTGCAAAACAAATCTTAAAGAAAATAGATAGAGATGCAGTTCCAAATAAATTTTATATACTTCGAAACACCAACCGATCAGTTCTGGCGTATCTCGATCAGGAAATGGAAAACCTTCACAAAGTTGATAAAAATATTATTTACGGAATTAAACCGAGAAACGCCGAGCAGACTTTTGCCGTCGATGCATTGACAAATAATAATATTCAGTTAGTAACAATGACGGGGAAAGCTGGAACCGGTAAAACATTATTAGCTTTAGCAAGCGCACTTCATGTTAGAAAATTTTATAGGCAAATTTTTGTCGCTCGTCCAATCGTTCCATTAAGCAATAAAGATATTGGATTTCTTCCTGGCGATGTTCAAAGTAAAATAGAACCATACATGCAGCCGCTTTGGGATAATCTTCGTGTAATTCAAGATCAATTTTCGGAAACGGATAAACAAAGCCAATTAATTTCAAATATGATTAAAGATGAAAAGCTTGTCATCGAGCCGCTTTCTTATATTAGAGGAAGAAGTTTGCAGAGGATTTTCTTCATCGTTGATGAAGCACAAAATCTAACGCCGCATGAAATAAAAACAATTATTACTCGCGCCGGTGAAGGATCAAAGGTTGTATTTACCGGAGACATTTATCAAATAGATCATCCTTATCTTGATGCGCAATCAAACGGCTTATCATATTTGATTGATCATTTTAAAGGGCAAAAACTTTATGCACATGTTAATCTTGAAAAAGGTGAAAGATCTGAACTTGCGGAGTTAGCAAGCAATTTGCTCTGATTTTACTTTGTTCAAATAAATTTTTCTTAACATTTGTATAAATTATTCTAAGCTTTATATTTGAATGCCCCATTAAGTAAAAAAAAGGAGATAGAGAATGAATTTATTATACAAGTTAAGTTTGTTTTCATTAATATCAATTCTTTTTTGCGGATGTCTGGAAGTAGAAACAACAATAAATCTGAATAAAGATGGCTCCGGAACCATCGAAGAAAAAGTTTTAATGAAAAAAGAATTTGTCGATATGATGTCAGGTTTTAATTTGAAAAGCGAAAATGACACAACCAAATCAAGCAGATTTACATTATTCAATCCTGATGAATTAAAAGCTGATGCAGCGAAATATGGCGAGAATGTTCAATACATTTCGGGAAAGGAAATCGTAGAAAAAGGCAGAGAAGGTTATGAAGTAGTTTACAAATTTCAGAATATTAACCAATTAAAAATTGACAGCGACCCCGGCAATAAGCTTTCTCTCTCTAATGCTGATGATCAAAATAAAAAGCCCAAAGAATTTATAACTTTTGCTTTTTCTGGCAGCAATCCATCCGAACTTACTATTAAAATGCCAAAAGCAAAATTTGATGATACTTCACAAGCTTCAATTGAAAGTAAAGATACTGTAAATTCAGAAAATCCTATGCAAAAAGAATTTATGAATTTGATGAAAGATTTCCGCTTTGCTCTTCAGCTTCATGTAAACGGGAACATAAAAAGTACAAATGCTACTTATGTTAATGGTTCAAATATAATTCTATTAGATGTTGCCATTGATAAGCTTTTGGAAAATAAGGATGAGGTGGAAAAATTAAATAATTTAAAGAGTAAAAATATTGATGAGATGAAAAAATTATTAGAAAAAGTTCCTGGAATTAAAATAGAATTAAATGAATCAGTTAACGTAAAATTTGATTGAAATTCCTTTAGCGGTTTTTATCATATGCAAATATTTTCTTATTCATTTTTTTCAAAAATCATATATAGATTTGCAAATATTCTAATAACTTTTTTCTTGTTGATAATACTATATACTGCCGGAAGCAATTTAGACACTTCATTGATCAATTTAATTCCTTTTATCATCACTGCATTATTGATTTATTACCTGAACAAACATTATCTGAATTTATATAAACTTATGCCGTATAAGATTGAAGCAGATTCTGAAAAAATGAAATGCAGTAAATTTTTCTTTTCAAAAAAAGAAATAACGATTTATTATTCGGATGTTAAATCTTTATCAGGAGGAATTTTTGACGGCAAATTGTCCGGCTTTATGAAAGTGTGTGATGGTGGAAATAATATTTGTATTGGATTCTTTCATAGCTTACAAAATGTCCGTGCGTTACAAAAATTGATTTTAAATAAAGTTGATCGAAAAATTTATGATAAAGCTGCTGAAAAAATAAAAGGGATGAAAACCTCAAATGTTTTTTCAACAAAGCCACAAGTTGATAAAAAAAATGAAAATAAAAACTCTTAGCGGATTTCTAACCTTTGCCAAAGCTCTTTCTACCTATCTTTGACTTAAATTTCATCGAGTCTTTACTTATTTTAAAGAAATTAAATTTTAAGAATTATGAAAATAGCCGTATTATTATCTGGCGGAGTTGATAGTTCAGTTGCCTTGAATTTATTGAAAAAAGAAGGGCATGATCTAACTGCATTTTATTTGAAGATTTGGCTGCAAGATGAATTTTCTTTTCTTGGCGATTGTCCCTGGGAAGAAGATTTAAATTATGCACGCAATGTTTGCGAACAAGCTGGAGTTCCTTTGGAAGTTCTTCCGCTTCAAACTGAATATTGGGAAACAGTTGTAACTTATACAATTTCTGAAATTAAAGAAGGGCGAACACCAAACCCTGATATGTTTTGCAACAGCTTAATTAAGTTTGGTCAGTTCTACGAAAAGATTGATAAATCATTTGAAAAAGTTGCAAGCGGTCATTATGCAAAATTGGAATTTGATCATAAAAATTATTTGCTGAAGAGATCTCCGGATCCTGTAAAAGATCAAACATATTTTTTGGCTTATCTAACTCAGGATCAACTTTCGCGTGCGTGTTTTCCTCTCGGATTATATAATAAAAAAGATGTTAGGAAATTGGCACACGAATTTAATCTACCAAATATGGATCGTAGGGACAGCCAGGGAATTTGTTTCCTCGGACAAATAAAATTTAATGAATTTATTAAACATCATCTTGGTGACAAAAAAGGTGATATCATTGATATTGATACTGAAAAAAAAATTGGTGAGCACAACGGATATTATTTCTACACAATTGGTCAAAGGTCCGGTTTAGGCTTATCCGGCGGCCCTTGGTATGTTGTTAAAAAAGATATTGATAACAATATTATTTTCATATCTCGCGAAAATTTATCTGAAAGAGCGAGAGATACTTTTACTGTTGGAAAATTCAATTGGATTTCTAGAGAACAGCCAACGGTAAAAAATTTAGAAGTAAAAATTAGACATGGCGCTCATCTGTTTAATTGTAATTTAAATTTTGTTGATGATAAAACTGCTGAAGTTAAATTAGATAAGAAAGATCAAGGAATTGCACCCGGACAATTTGCTGTATTTTATAAAGATGATCTTTGTTTAGGCGGCGGAGTTATACTTCAATAAACTAAACATATAATGCTCTGCCAAAATCTTTTCTGTGTTTTAATGTTAATTCATTTTCTTCACCTAAATATTTGAAGATAGCGATACAAGCTTTCCTAGCGCCATCGTCGGCAAAATATCTGTCTTCTCTAATCACTTCAATAAATTTAAGCAAGGCAGAATCGAAATCTTGTTTTTGAAGATCTGAAATAGCTTCAACATATAGCTTTTTCGCTGCGCTATCGGTTAATTGATTTGGATTGTTCTTCAATGAAAAAAGATACGCGAATGTTTTTAGCGATTCTGTAATTTCAGAATATTCCGATCCTTCATCAATTTGATCGATCAGCTTAATACTTTTTTCATAATCATTAAAGAAGATAAGCTTAGCAAGTGTAACAATTGCTTTCTGGTTCTCTGGTTCTTCATGCAAAATATTTTCTAAAACTTTTTCAGCTTTCTCAAATTCACCGGAAGAAATTAAATCCTCAACCGTTGTGATCTTTTTTTCATTTTTACCGGGAATAGCTTTCTTCAACCAATCGCGAATTTTATTTTCCGGTAAAGCTCCTACAAATTCATTAACAACTTTACCGCCGGAAAATAATTTTACATTTGGAATACTGCGAATTCCAAATTCTTCAGCCAATTCCGGGTGTTCGTCAGAATTAATCTTTACTAACTTCCAGTTGCCGTTAAACTCATTTGCTAACTTTTCAAGAACCGGGCTCAAAGTTCTGCACGGCCCGCACCACTCTGCCCAGAAATCCACAAGAACCGGAATGTCAAAACTTTTCTTTATTACATCTTCAGCGAAATCATTCATTTCGAAACTCATTATAACTTCCTTACTAAATAAAAATTAAAGTAGAAATATTTTTAAGAAAAATTGTTTCATCATTTTAAAGAAATGATATTAAGATATTTTTTCCAAGATATTAGATGCGTGATTCAAAATATCGATCCAAAATTTCTTTTATTTTTCTTATATGTTCTGGACCGGTTCCGCAGCAGCCGCCAATTATATTTACTCCGGCATTTATTATTTCATGGGCCTTCGATGCAATCACTTCCGGGGTTTCTGTATAGACAGACATTCCGTGAATCCATTCCGGGATTCCGGCATTGGCTTGCGCAATTATTGGTTTATCAGTTAATGGACGAAGCTCTTTTATTATTGCAATCATTTCATCAAAACCTTTTCCGCAATTTGCACCGATTACATCAGCGCCGGCTTCCGTATATTTTTGAGCAGCAGTTTTAACATCAATTCCCCACATTGTTCTTAATCCGGCGTTGCCCAATTCAAAAGTCATACTAGCAACAACAGGAAGTTTTGTATTTTCTTTAGCAGCTTTAACAGCAATAGTTGCTTCTTCCGGCGCCATCATTGTTTCAATAAAAAGGACATCTACTCCGCCTTGTTCAAGTGCGATTGCTTGTTCAGAAAAAATATTATAAGCATCTTTTTCA
This sequence comes from Bacteroidota bacterium, assembly GCA_023475265.1. GTDB lineage: Bacteria > Bacteroidota > Ignavibacteria > Ignavibacteriales > Ignavibacteriaceae > FEN-1297. Next base: position 36,993 of record JAMCWE010000174.1, on the reverse strand, counting down.
GAAAGGGTTCCTAGCGGTTCAAGAAGTTCTCCGGTAGGTCCCATTGAACCGGCAATAAATTTCCCATTTGGGCGAACAGAATTTGCTAAATGCGCTGCGGCGAAACAAAATTCCTTTACGCGATCTTCAAAGCCATGAAGTTTTAATCGTGCACGATTAGCTCCAAACGAATTTGTTTCTACAATGTCAGAGCCAGCAATGAAATAATCTCGATGAATATTTTTAATTACTTCGGGATTTGAGATATTAAATTCTTCGGGACAAGCTCCGGTTGGCAGGCCGCGTTTTTGAAGCTCGGTTCCCATAGCGCCGTCGCACAAAAGAATTTTACCAGAGTTTAATGCTTCAAGAAATTTGTTCAATTTTTGTCTCCTTTGATTCAAGTCCAATTAATTGTTTTGCTAATTTTACTGCGTCAGTTGCGTTCTTTGCATATCCATCTGCGCCAACTTCCATTGCAAATGCCTTTGAAATTGGAGCTCCGCCTACCATAGTTTTTACATTAATTTCTTCTTCTTTAATTCTGTCGACTACAACTTTCATGTAGCCCATAGTTGTGGTTAACAAAGCAGACATTCCGACGATATCGGCGTTTTCATTTTTTATCGCATCTAAAAATTTTTCAACCTTTGTATCAATACCAAGATCGATAACCGTAAATCCGCTGCTTCTTAACATCATCGAAACAATATTTTTTCCGATATCATGAATATCTCCTTTAACTGTTCCCATAATTATTGTTCCGCTTCCTTTAAGATCAGCTTTTGAAAGCAGCGGTTCTAAAATAGCTAAAGAAGATTTCATTGCTCTTGCCGAAATAAGAACTTGCGGAACAAAAATTATATTGTCACGAAACCTAATACCAACAACCTCCATCCCCGGCAGTAATCCATGATCAAGAATAATTTTTGCGTCAATGCCTAATTCTAAAAGCTTATTTGTTAGTTCGATGCTTCTATCTTTATTGCCTTCAATAACTGCTTGTGATAGTTCTTTAAATAATTCTTCTTTCATTATTCGTATTTCCCAAACTTTTCAGAAAGTTCAATTAGAAGCTCAATGTTTTTTGGCGGAGTATAAGGCGCAACTGAGCATGCGGAACTTAAAATATATCCGCCGTTTGGTTTTCCAGTTTTCAATCTCCATTCAACATCTTTGCGAATATTTTCTTCATTTGATTGAAGCAAAGTATTCACCGGATCTATATTCCCTTTTATAAATACTTTTCCGGTTAAAATTTTTTTAGCCTCTTCAAGTTCAACTGTTCCTAATGGAGGTGGATCAAGAGTATCAATTCCTTTTGTTCCGGTTTCGATCATCAGATCTAGCCTGTCACCGATGCTTCCGCAAGTGTGTGTGTAAACCGGTATTTCAAAATCTTTTTGAATTTCTTCAACAATTCTTTTTTCATATGGCAAAATAAATTCTTGATAATGCTCTCTCGAAATTAATCCAGCTCCGGCAAATGCCGATGAAATTAATATGGCATCTACACCGCATTTAGCTTGTTCTTTACCGAGAGCAATTGCACCTTCGGTTAATCTTTCTAAACATGCTTTGGATTTTTCCGGATCATCCATAATTGCCATTAAAGCAGATTCATAATTTAACAGCTCAAGAAATTGCGACCACGGAGAAAATATCTCTGAATGAACAGAAAATTCACCGTTCGATTTCTCTAAAACTTTTTTAATCGTGTCTAAATGATAATCCGGAAAATATTTATTTACAGAACGAGGCTCTTTATCAAATCCCCAAGTGAACGGATAAGTAATATCAGTTAAATCCCACGGCTCAATGTATAACAGTTCATCAGGATTTAGTTGATCAAAAGTTGGGAAGTACCGGCTGCCGTCATTTTGGTAATAGTGTGGATTATCATCTTTTGGAATAACGGTATAATTTCCATTTTTCCAGCGGACGATTGATCCGTCATCGTTCTTTTCAATTTTATCAATATAGTTTTTATAATCGGGATCTCTGCCGGGAAGATTAACCAAAACTCCGTCAAATGAATATTTGTTTTTCATGCGAACCAATGCTTCAGCAAAACCTTCTGAAGTAAACCAAATATCAAGCGGGTCAATTCCAGAGTTTAAAAAATAATGGCCAATGGAAAGCTGACACATAACCGGAACCCTATCTGCACTTTGTAAATGCATAGCTATATTCATTCTTTCGCGAGATGTCATAGATGATCCAGTATATTTTTAAAACCAATCTATTAAAACATAAAGAATTATTTATAAAATTAAAACGAAGATTCATATACAAATTTAATTTTATGAAATGTTTGATTATTTCATTTTAATCCAATCAGATTTTAAAACCGTTGGAAAACTCGAATAATCCTTTTATCAAAAAAAGTAAATAAGAAAAAATTCTTCTTTCCATATTTGTTACAGTTACGCGGAAAAACTAATGCAGAGGAATTTCTTCATAGTAACTTAGATAAGATTTATTTAGTCATAACATTAAGCTTAATCTGTAAAACCGGACTAATATATGATAAAAATTTTACTGAGCTTTATAATTGTTTCAACAGTCTTATTATCAGCACAAAATCATGTCAAAGTATTACATCTAAAAAAAATTGATACTGAGATTAAAATTGATGGAATCATCGATCCAATTTGGAGCACCGCGGATTCTGCAACAAATTTTTTTCAGCTTGCACCTTATTATGACAAAAATCCTGTGTGGCCAACGGTTGCTAAAGTTCTTACAACAGATGACGCAATTTATTGCTTGATGATTTGCTATGAAGATAAAAAATATATTCAAGCGAATACCGGGACACTTGATAATACAACTGGAGAAATTGTTTCGATGATGCTTGATACTTTTGATGATAAAAAAACCGCCTATAAATTTGCTGTTACCGCCGGCGGCGTAAGAGCCGACGCGCGGCTTCTGGACGATGCGAGAAACCGTGATTATAGCTGGGATGGGATTTGGTTTGCTGCTTCAAAAGTTTATGATTGGGGATTTGTTGTTGAAATGAAAATCCCTTACAAGTCAATTCAGTATAACAAAAATTTAACTTATTGGGGAATCGATTTTGACAGATGGATTCCATATTTAACAGAAGATCTTTATTGGAATAAGTATGAACAAAACGAAGGTTTGCGCATTTCCAAATTTGGTAAACTTGAATTTGATAATTTTAAACCAACTGTTACCGGATTAAATTTAGAAATTTATCCAGTTGGAATTTCCAAAGCGGATTATATTGGTAATGGCTTAAACGGTTCTATCTTTTCTAAAGATGCCAAATATAAAATTTCTCCAAATTTGGGTTTGGATGTTATGTATAATCCATCTCCGGAATTGAAATTTCAATTAACCGCTAATCCGGATTTTGCACAAATTGAAGCCGACCCATATCAATTTAATATTTCCAGATATGAAACTTATTTTTCTGAGCGACGACCGTTCTTTACGGAAGGTAATGAAATTTTTATGCCTGCCGGTAAACAGAATAACACCGGCTTTTATAGCCCGCTGGAATTATTTTATTCAAGACGAATTGGAAAGAAACTTTCCGATGGAAGTGATGTTCCTTTAATTCTTGGAACAAAAGCTTTTGGAAGAATTAATGATTGGGAGTACGGCGGATTTCTTGCGTTGACGGATCAAAAATCTTATTTGGATAATGACAGTGAAGTGATAGAGCCAAAGGCTATTTTCGGATCTGTCAGATTAAAAAAACAAATCGGTGAAAATTCATCCATTGGAACTTTATTCGTCGGCAAGCAAGCACAGAATGATACTTATGGTGTAGTTGATGTTGATGGTGCGTTAAGAACTTCCGGTTGGCAGCTATCATATCAATTGGCTAGATCAATAAAAAATTCTCAAGGAGATTATGCCGCTTCAGTTGGATTCGTTTCTTCCGGAAATAATTGGTGGGTACTTGGAAGAAACAGATACATCGGAAATAATTTTGATATAAATGAAGTTGGCTATGTCCCCTGGATTGGTACAGCGGAAGTAACTTGGCTTGCCGGACCAAATTGGTATTTTGATGAAGGATATGTTAGTCAGATATTAATCCTCGGAGGATTTTATACAAATTATAAACATGTTGAAAATTATACCGACCGCTCAGCAATAGTAGATTTTAACATGTCATTTAGAGATAACTGGCGTTATGAGTTTACATTTATTTTAGGTAAGTCCAAAGATCAGGGTATAAAATATAATTCTTATGAAATTGATTATAATGCATCATTCAATATTACTCCCGCTTGGGATGCAAGTATTAACGGCGGCTATGCCAAAACTTATAACTTCGATAGAGATTATTTAGCTTTCTATACGTGGCATGGCGTAAATTTCGATTGGAATGTATCGGATATTTTATGGTTAGGTACAACTTTTAATATGTATGTCGAAGGAAATCCTGCGGGCGGCATTGAAGACATTGTTTATAATGCTCGTCCATATTTTTCATTAACTCCAGTGAATGATCTTAACATTAGAGTTTATGTTGATAATTTATTTGACAAGTCCTCGCGGCATATGGAACAAATAATTGGCGGATTACTTTTCGCATATAACTTTTTGCCAAAGAGTTGGATTTATTTTGCTTATAATGAAGTTGATAATCGAAGCGATCAATATGATGATATTGGAAATCTTCTTCCTCAAAGAATGCATGTTGCTGCAAGAGCCGGAGTATTCAAAATAAAATATCTTTACTATTTTTAATTTAATTGTTTATAACAATACTATCTTTAGTAGAAGTAACATAGTCTGTAATTTTAACTGGATTTGTTCCGTCATTTCCGGGTTGAGTACCGGTACCAACAATAGTTACTAAATTGGATGTAACTGAAGCAGAATAGCCCCCATTGTCATTCGAAGTTAATCCAGTCGGTATAGTCCATCCGGTAAATGATTGATCACCTCCGCCCAATGATCTTGTTTCTATAAAATATTTCCTTGCATGCGAGCCTAAATTATTTAAATCTCCTACAATTGCATCTCTATTAGTCGTTGATTTGTAATTGTTAAATATATTAATTCCTACAACTATTGCCAATCCTACTGCAATAACCCCGATCAATATTAATAACAGTTGCTGTTGACCCATAGTCTTACCCTAAGTGTATTAATAATAGCAATGATTTATTAAGCTCAATCTATTTATTTAAATATCAAATCTGAAATATTATTTAAGCAACTTATTTTATTCTTTAGCAAAAATATTTTGTACATTTTATTTAGGGACTGTAAATCTACTGACACAATCAATTATATTTTTGTTTTCTATTTTACCAATTTTATGCCAGAATACAAAACAATTCATTTATTGCAATAATGTTATTGATTTCAATTCTTTAACTCATTAAATAAATAATTTAGAAAATAATAAAATTCATTTTCGGAAATTATTACTCATACAAAATAGTTTAAAATTTTTTCGCATTACAAAAAATAAGCATATCACTTCATTAACAATTACTTTTAAGTCTTTCCAAATGATTTCTAAAATTAAGGTTGTCTGTTGATCTGAAAAAATTTCTTATTAAACGGTAACTTTTACCAAATTTTGGTTTCAAATTTAAAATTAAGAATATAACTGGAACTTTTTACAAAATAATAATTTTATTCTTCATTTTTATTAAGATGATCTTATAAATTTTACATAAACAGCAGGTATTTTTTTCAATAATTATTTGAGATTTAAGTGTGATCAATTTTAGCCATCAATATTTTATTATTGAATATTGTTATTAAAGGGAAGTAAAATTTTAGTAATATTATTCGATAATGGAATAGGATTATTGTATTCGAGTAAAAAGATGAGAAAAAATTTCACTTATGCAAGAATTAAATCAAAAGAATTTTAATGGAAAAAGATAAAATAATTTTTGATGAAAATTCTGACTCTATTGAGGGATTTGAGGATAATGCTTTCTCTGAAGTGAATATCTATAAATTTAGAAATTTAGGGAAAGAGTTTTTTCAACTCGATGTGGATGAAACTATAGATATTTTAAAGAATATAAAAGAAAGTTCCCGTTTTTTTAGTTTTAAACTTCCTGAAGAAATTAGTGAAGCATTTATAAGGTACGAAGAAGCGCCTTTATTCTGGATAAGTAGATCTCCAATTATTTTACAGCTTGAAGATGTTTACAAAACATCGTCAGTTCACTCAACTGGAAATAGTGCTTATAAATCTATAAAAGAATTTTATACTAAATGGATTATAATTAAATCAGAAAATGAAAAAAGATATTTTGCTGCTTCTGCATTAAGCTATGCCGAGAAAAAATCGAGTAGAAACAATTTTCTTAGTTTGATTATCCAGGCAGTTATTTTAGCTAATGATAAACTTTTATTTAATCCTTTAAAATCTTTGGAACTTTTAGAACAATCAAAAGATGTGTTAAATGAAAATAAACTAAACGATAATTTAAAAAATGAGCTGCAATATCTGATAAATTTATATGAAGGTTTTGTATTTCTAAATCAAAAGGATAACCCAAAAGCAAAAAATAGTTTTCTGGAAGCCTTATCCATAAAACCAATGGGTATAAGCGCCAAATTTTATCTTACGCTTTGTGAAATTCAATTAAGTCAGAGCATTATTAAATATGAAATGCTAAGCGAACTTTACAATTATGATTTATCCAGGATAGAATATTCCATTGATGTAAATGATGTTACTTTGTTTGATTATCTATTAAAGAATTCGGTAATGAGTAACTTATTTTATTACCCTGAATTTTCGTTATCGAATTTAATAATTTCGGATTTTCTTAAAGACGTGAAGTCGGAAAACACTAATGATATCAAAACCATAAAATTAAAGTTGAATTCTTTTAAAGCCTTAAATTTAACCGAATATTTTAGTGAAAAGATTATAAAGGATATTTCCTTTATTGATAAGATAATTCAAGATTATTCTTCAAATAATAATGTTTTGATTTTTGGAAGCTTGAATAAATTCTTTCAAAAATATAAACAAATTGCTGACACAGTAATTGACACAATAAAGATAAAATATTACAACCAAGCCAATGAGCGGCTCTTAATATTTGATAAACAAATACAAGACCGATTTAGCGAAATTCAAGATCTTTCTAAAGAATATGAAGAGCATAAGAAAAAATTAAAAGATCGCTTGGATAATACAATTAAAATAATAGTTAAACGCGCCGAGGATAATGTTACGGTGCTTGAAGATAGAATAAAAAATCTTCAACTTATTCAAAGCTTAAATCCGAAAACTGCATTTCGCAATGCGATGACTTATAATTTCATTTTGTCTATTACGGTTTTTCTTATGGGCGGATGTGCCGGATATTCTAACAACATTACCAGCGACCCTGAAAAAATAAATAATATTTTACCCATAATTGTAATGACGGGTATGAAATGGGGAATAATTGCGTTTACTGTCGGTTTATTAATTTCTTTTGTTTCGGCTGGGATGGCATTATTGGAAAGTTCAAATCAGAAACAGAGATTGATACGCGCAATAAGCGCCATCAAAGATGAAAAGAATTATCAGGCAGACTATCTTAAAAAAGAACATGAAAGAAATGAAAAAGATTTGGAAGAAAAGTTTAATAAATTAATTGAAGATAAAAAGAAACATTTAAATGATATAAAATTAGAGAGAGAAACTCAGGAAAAAATTTATAAAAATGATGCTGAAAAAAAATTTCAAGAAGAGAGTTGTAAAATATTCGAGTTATTACAAACCTAACCTGTTAAACTTACTGGCTAAAATTAGCCATGTTCAGAAATAAAAACTCAAAGTCAAATCCTAAATATTCCTTTCTTCAACAAATCTCATTGGTATAATATTCGCAAGATAATAATCTATGTCGATAAAAATAGATTATTTAATTGTCGGTTCCGGTCTAACCGGCGGGACTATTGCGCGTATGCTTCAAGACAGCGGACGCGAAGTACTTGTTTTGGAAAGACGGAATCATATCGGCGGGAATGTTCATGATCATTTCCATCCTTCCGGAATTAGAGTTCATACCTACGGACCGCATTACTTTAGAACCAATTCGGACAGGCTGTGGGAATTCGTAAACCGATTTTCTTCATTTTATAAATATGAAGCTTCTCTAAAATCTTTTGTCGACGGAAATTTTGAAAACTGGCCTATTGCCGGAAGCTACATCAAAAAAGAAATTGGAGAAAATTGGAAACCATCATTTGAAGGGAATCCTGAAAATTTTGAAGAAGCTTCGCTAAAGATTATGCCGGAGCTTATCTATAAAAAATTTGTAAAAGGATATACCGAAAAACAGTGGGGCATAAAAGCAAGTGAGCTTTCGGCAGACCTTGCAAAAAGATTCGACGTAATGGAAGACGACGAACCGAGGCTGATGCGGCATAAATATCAGGGCATTCCGGCAAATGGCTATGCTGAGTTTACTAAAAATTTAATTGATGGAATACCGGTTATTCTGAATTTTGATTTCTTACAGAACCAGGAAATGTTCGATGTAAGAAAGAAGTTGATTTTTACGGGCCCGATAGATGAGTACTATAATTTCGAATTAGGAAAGCTGGAATACCGCGGACAAAAAAGAATCCATTCATATTTTGAAGACAAAGATTTCTACCAGCCTTGCGGGCAGGTAAATTATCCTTCTCCCGAACAAGGAAACTTTATCAGAATACTCGAATGGAAACATATACTTCCAACAGAATATTCAAAAAGAATAAAGGGAACCGTGATAACCAAAGAGATTCCATTCTCACCTCAAAACCCGAACGATTACGAGTATCCATTCCCGAGCAGCAGGAACCAAACTCTTTTTAAGAAGTACGTACAGAGAGCGCAGGCAGATGACAAACTGATTATCTGTGGCAGGCTTGGCGAATATAAATATTACGATATGGATCAGGCTATTGCCAGAGCCATCAGCATTGCAAATAAAATAATTGAAGGCGTTTATGATCCGGAAAAATATTACAATCTTAGTTTATCTTCATAATAACCGGGAAACTGTTGAAGCCTGTCTTAATTCAATTTTGAATTCCGCAGACAGAGCAAAGCTGAAAATATTTGTAATTGATGACGGATCTACAGACGGCAGCTATGATCTAATAAAAAATTACAACGAGATCGAAATTGTCCAGCATGGATTCTTGGGGATTGCTAAATCCGTAAACCAGCTTTTGCCTTATCTCGGAGACGACGACCTCGTCAGAATAAATGCTGACGTCGTAATTAAATCTGAAGACTGGCTGGAACAATTTCAAAGCACAGCTTATTCAAATAATGAAATTGGAATCGTCGGCGCCAGGCTTTTATTAGCCGATAACAGAATAGAATCTGATGGAAGAAATTTTATAACAGGTTTAGGTTATGAAGAACGGCATCTCAGCCTTAATGCATTCATGAGAAATGAGGACTGCAAAACTCAAATTGTTGAAGTTGATTCGGTAAGCAGCGCATTTTGTTATTATAAAAATGAAACGATAAAGAAGACCGGATTGTTCGATGAAAATTATTTCCCTCTTTATTCTGAGGACGACGATTACTGTATTGCTGCAAGAAGAAATAATTCCTCTGTTGTTTCCAATTCTTCAATCCAAGCATATCATTTTATACCGATAAAAACACCGACTGATATTCCGCTTGGTGAAAACAATAAGAATTTTGAATCCATTCTTTTTGATGGACAAAAATTCATTCAAGCGGAACATTTTAAATACTGGAAAATTAAATGGGGCTGGGACTTAAAATACCCGGGCTTAAATTTAATTAGAGAACTTTACGGAAATACAAAAATCTGCTGGAACATAGGAGACACGCTAAGATTCAAATCGAAGGAAGAATTTCCGGCAGTGGATATTTGCATCGTTACCTGCAACAATCTGCCGTTGCTAAAGAGGATGATGGAAAGCCTCTTTCATACAGATTATCCGAAAGAAAAAATAAAAGTTTATATAACCGACAATGGCAGCAAAGACGGAACGGTTGAATATTTAAATCAGTTGAGCGGCGGTTATTTTTTTGAAGTTCACAATGAGTTCCTTCCTATTAACAGCGGAGTAGCCTACGGATTGAACCTTGCGGTAATAAAAGGTAAAGCGGAGCTTGTCGCCCGACTTGATGACGATATAATTCTTCCGGCAAATTGGCTGAAGGAATTAGTAAAAATATTTTCAAAGAGACCTTACTGCGGAATGACGGGACCGAAAATATTGAATGACAACTCAACAAATACAATACAGTGTTCGGATTTCAGAATGTTTCCTTCTTATTCCGCGCACGAAAATGAAATTGACAACGGACAAGCTGATTACATCAGCAGAACGGTTCACATTAAGGGCTGCTGCAATCTTTACAGAAGAGATGTGTTTATAAACTGCGGACTCTTCGATATAAGATTCAGCCCGAGTCAGTTTGACGATCCCGATCATCAAATAGCTGTTCTGGCAAGAGGCTACGAAATTATTTACAACGGGCATGTTGGTGTTATTCACAAAATTAATAGCGGGGTAAATAATTCTTATGCCGGGCTGAGCAATATGCAGGCAAACCAGCATAAACTATACGGCAAGTGGGGGAGTAACATTTACGAAATCCTTGATAAATCAATAGAGTTTTCTTTCGAAGGAAGAGAGATTGATATTACAAAGCAAACAATTCTTCCGGCACACGAAGCCGCGCAAAACTTAAAATATAATTTTACCGAAGAATTTATCCGGACTACAAAGAACACAGTCGATTATAAGATGGTGAATAAGCATGAATATGATTCGATAGTGGAGTTGTTTCTGGCTAATGCTGTGTGGCTGTATAAACCAAATTCATTGCCTGGGACAATTTCATATCTTCATACCGCGTTAAGCCAGCATCCGTCAAAGATAGCAACTATCTTATTTCTGCATCTTGCCTACTTGAGATTAGGAGATTCAAATAAAGCAAAACACTTCAAAATTTTAGTGGATATTTTGAATAGAGCAAATGCCGGTAGGATATTGGACCAAATTGAGCATGACAACAGCGGCACCTTATCGGATGCAATTTCAAAAATCAACATTCAGCTAGAGCATCACACAGCAGAAGAAATACTTGAACGGTTTATTTTGAATAACCAGTTCGTCAAAGCTGAAATGATTTATTCACTTTTAACAATTGGTTCTTCAAATATTGTTTTATACAAAGATTGATGCGAACACTTATGTATTTGAGTATAAGATATATACAAGATAAGTATAAGATAACAAAAGCAGATAGCAAAATTTAGAATTGACTGAATGGCTAAAATTAGCCAAGTACAGAAAAAAGACCAATAATAATTTCCTTAAAACATCTAAAAAAGCTTAAAAACTCCGTGGTATGGATTTAGAATAATTTAATTAAACAATTATAAAATAATGTTGCTAATGATGAAAGTTGTTATTCTTGCCGGAGGCTTTGGTACTAGAATCAGTGAAGAGTCGCATCTGAAGCCAAAGCCAATGATTGAAATCGGCGGTATGCCTATTCTTTGGCATATCATGAAAATTTATTCCTTCTATGGATTTAATGATTTTATAATTTGCCTGGGTTATAAAGGAATTGTTATTAAAGAATATTTTGCAAACTACTTCCTTCATACAAGCGATATTACATTCGATTTCAGGCATGGAAATGAAATAACATATCACAATCATTATAACGAACCGTGGAAAGTTACTCTAATTGATACCGGTGTTGAAACTATGACAGGTGGAAGAATAAAAAGAATTCAACCTTATGTGGATAATAAAACATTTTTAATGACGTATGGTGATGGTGTTTCTAATATAAATATTAAGGACTTGGTAGAATATCATAAAAACCACAGGAAAATAGTAACCGTCTCAGCAATACAACCATCCGGCAGATATGGTTCTATAAACCTTGGTGATGGGAACTTGGTAAATAGTTTTCATGAAAAACCAAAGGGAGATGGAATCTGGGTAAATGCCGGATTCTTTGTTATGGAGCCTGGAATTTTTGATTACATTGAAGGAGATGACTCATATTTAGAAGATGGCCCATTGGAGAAATTAACATTGAAAAATGAGTTAATAGCTTTTAAGCATGAAAAGTTTTGGCAGTCAATGGATACTTTGAGGGACAGAAACCTATTAGAGAATTTATGGAAATCAGGTAAAGCGCCATGGAAAGTATGGGAATGATAAATGACGTAATAATATCTGCATTTAAAGACAAAAGAATATTAGTCACTGGAGATACAGGATTTAAGGGTTCATGGTTATCCATTTGGTTATTATCGCTTGGCGCAGACGTATATGGTTATGCATTACCTCCCGTAAATGTTTCAGATAATTTTTTAAGAACCAAACTGAATGAAAAAATAAAGCATATCAATGGCGATATAAGAGATTTTAATTCCATAAAAGAGTATACCGGTTTCGTTCAACCAGATATAGTTTTTCATCTTGCAGCACAACCTCTGGTTCTTGAAGCATATAAAGATCCCGTAACTACTTATGAAACGAATGTCATTGGAACGGTAAATTTATTGGAAGCTATAAGAGCGACACCCTCAGCTAAAGCTGCTGTTATAGTTACAACAGATAAAGTGTATAAGAATTATGGATTAAAATCTGGCTACACGGAATCCGACGAGCTTGGAGGCAGCGACCCGTATAGTGCTTCAAAAGCTTGTTCTGAACTTGTAGTTAATTCATATGCAGAAGCATTTTTTAAAGATCGAAACATTAATATTGCAACTGCTAGAGCCGGTAATGTTATTGGCGGGGGAGACTGGGCTGAAAATAGAATCGTTCCGGATATATTCCGATACATTCATTCGAATAGAGAAATAATTATCAGAAATCCAGGTTATATCAGACCATGGCAATTTGTATTAGAACCGTTACTTGGATATTTGCTGCTTGCGGCAAAATTATTTCTTGAAGGTAAATTTTATGAAGGGGCTTGGAACTTTGGTCCTGATTTAAGCAGCCAATGTACAGTATTAGAATTGGCAGAGTTATTTATAAAAAGATTAGGACCCGGTAAAATAAAAATTCTTGAAAAACACACGGCATATAAGGAAGAAAAGATACTCATGTTGGATAATTCAAAAGCTATAAAATTCCTGGGCTGGCATCCCTCTTTGAGTATTAAAGAAAGCATTGATTTCACAGTTGAAGGATATATGCAGGAAGAAGAAGCAGGAGATTTATTAGAACAACGTATGCTTCAAATTCATAATTATACGCAAGCTGCATTTTCTGAAAACAATTTGCACATGAATAATTTTATAGTTTAAATGAAGTTTATTAATACAAATATCGAAGGGGTTTTTATTATAGTGCTTGAGCCGCATAAGGACGAAAGAGGAATGTTCTCAAGGATTTATTGTAAAAATGAGTTTCAATCAATAAGTGCTGATAAAGATTTTGTTCAGGTTAATTATTCGTTCACGTTAAAGAAAGGTACAATAAGAGGACTGCATTTTCAAAGCCCACCCAAACAGGAATCGAAGATTGTAAAATGCATTAGCGGAAAAGTTTTCGATGTTGTTGTTGATATCAGAAAGAACTCGCGGACCTATTTAAAATGGATACCTACCGAATTATCTAAAGAAAACATGAAGATGATTTACATCCCGGAAGGATGTGCACATGGATTTCAAACATTGGAAGATAATTGCGAAATGCTCTACTTTCACAGCGAATTCTACAGCCCTGAATATGAAAGAACAATTTATTTTGATAATAAACAGATAAATATCAATTGGCCGCTGGACGTAACGGAAATATCAGAAAGAGATATTAAGGCAAGAGAAATTTTTGAAGACTTAGGAGTTTAACCAAATTGAAATGCCGGTTTTGTAATAATGAATTAAAAAATGTATTTGTCGATTTGGGACATTCGCCATTGTCAAATTCTTTTTTAAGAAAGGAAGAATTAGAATGTCCGGAGAAATATTATCCTTTAAAAGTTTTTGTATGCAGCAAATGTTATTTAGTGCAAACCGGCGAAGAAAAAAAGCCTGAAGAAATATTTAACGAAGACTACATTTATTATTCTTCCTTTTCAAAAAGCTGGCTGAAGCATGCAGAAGAATATGTTAAAATGATGATGAAAAGATTCGAGTACAACCAAAACTCACTTGTAATTGAGATAGCTTCAAACGATGGCTATCTTCTTCAGTATTTTCAAAAAGAAAAAATACATGTACTCGGTATCGAACCATCAAAAGGAACTGCAGAAGCAGCAATCAAAAAAGGGATTGAAACCCGAATAGAATATTTTGGTGAAGAGACTGCGAAAAATCTTGCGGAGAAAAATATAAGAGCAGACTTATTAATCGGCAACAATGTTCTAGCGCATGTACCGGATATAAATGATTTTGTTTCCGGTCTCAAAACAGTTTTAAAGGAAAACGGAATTATAACAGTTGAGTTTCCCCATCTTCTTCAATTAGTTCTTCAAAAGCAATTCGATACAATATATCATGAGCATTTTTTCTATTTCTCTTTTTCTACTGTAAAAAAGATATTCGAAAAACATGAACTGGATATTTTTGATGTTGAACAGATACCTTCTCACGGCGGATCTTTAAGGATTTTTGCTAAACATGCCGGGAATAAAAAACTCAAAATTTCCGGTAACGTTTCTAAGTTGATAGATATGGAGAATGACTATAAAATGAATTCACCGGAATTCTATCAATCTTTCCAGAAGGTTGTCGATGAAATAAAAATAAATTTAATTGAATTTCTGTTAAAGCAAAAAAGATCAAATAAAAAAGTAGCTGGGTATGGCGCCGCTGCAAAGGGGAATACGCTGCTAAATTTCTGCGGAATAAAGAATGATTTTATAAGCTATCTGGTTGATGCATCTATTTACAAGCAAGGCAAGTACTTACCCGGAAGCCATATACCTGTGTATACCGAAGAGGTATTAAAACAAGATAAACCTGATTATATAATAATATTTCCTTGGAATATAAAAGAAGAAGTAATGGCGCAATTAAGTTATGTAAAAAAATGGAACGGCAAATTTATTATCCTAATTCCGCAATTAGAGATTTTATAATGAAGATACTTGTAACTGGCGCTACCGGCTTTATCGGTCAATACGTGGTTAATGAATTAATGAAGTATGATGGATACAATATAATCGCTACTTCCCGTACTAGAGATAAAGCATTAAAAATGGACTGGTGGGGAAAAGTAAAATATATTGAATGTAATTTAGATTCCGATTTGGATTATTATCAATTTTTTGACTCACCAGATATGGTCATTCATCTTGCATGGAATGGTTTGCCAAATTATACTGAATCCTTTCATTATGAAAAAAATTTAATGACTAATTATTTTTTCCTGAAAAAATTAATAACTAGTGGTTTGAACGAGTTAGTTATTATTGGCACTTGTTTAGAATATGGAATGAAAGAAGGATGCCTGTCAGAAAAAACAGAAACAAATCCGGCAGTTCCATATGGTTTGGCAAAGGATATACTTAGAAGATTTGTAGAAAATTTAAAGACTAAATATGATTTTGATTTTAAATGGGTAAGATTGTTTTATGTGTACGGCAAGCATCAAAATAAAAATTCGCTGGTATCTCAGATAGAAACTGCTATAGAGAATGAAGAAGAATTATTTAATATGTCGGATGGTGAACAATTACGAGATTATTTACCTGTTGAAAAAGCTTCCGAATATATTGTGCGGATAGCTTTACAAAAAAAAATAAATGGAATAATTAATTGCTGCAGCGGTCAGCCGATTTCTGTTAGAAAATTTGTTGAAGAATATTTAAAAAATAAAAATAGTCAGATTAAACTGAACCTCGGTTATTACCCGCATAATGATTATGAACCTTTTGCTTTCTGGGGTGATAACTCAAAATTAGAAACCATATTGAAAGAGTCAAAATGAAGGCAAAGATTAAACCAAGAATAGATCTTGAAAACAGAACAAAGCTGGAAACTGTAATCCCTTTAAGTGTGCCATTCATTATTAATGTTGACCCTACCGATATGTGCAATTTCCAGTGCAAGTTTTGTCCGACAGGCGACAGACAGCTCATGAAAAACACACCGGGCAGAAATAGCGGAGGCATGGATTTTAATCTTTTTAAAAAACTTGTTGATGATATCTGTGAGTTTGAAAAGCCTATTAAAGTGTTGCGTCTCTATAAAGACGGAGAGCCGACAATAAATCCTCATTTTGCTGAAATGATCAGGTATGCTAAGGAGAAGAAGTGTTCTGAACGTATCGATACAACAACAAACGGGTCGCGCCTTTCGCCAGAAAAAAATCTTGAAATAATAGATGCCGGGCTTGATAGAATAAATATTTCAATTGAAGGAGTCAATGCAAAACAATATTTAGATTTTGCAAGTTACAAAATTAACTTTGAAAAACTTGTTGATAATATTCGTCATTTTTATGAAAATAGAAAACAATGTGAAGTCATTATTAAAATTAACGGTGATACACTGAGCAAAGAAGACCAGAATAAGTTTTATGAAATATTCGGGGACATAGCTGATGGCGTATACATTGAACATATTATGGCTTGCTGGCCGGAATTTGAACTTAATGGGGTTGAAGTAAACCAACAAGTTGGAATCTATGGACAAGAAATTAAAGAAGTAGAAGTTTGTCCCTATGTCTTTTATTCTTTTTCTATCAACTCAGATGGTACGGCAAGTTTGTGCTTCCTTGACTGGTCCAGAAAACTAATTATTGGCGATGTTAAAACAGAAAGTGTTAAAGACATATGGAACGGAAAAAAACTCCGTAACTATCAAAAAATGTTTTTAATGAAAAATAGAAAGAAGCATCCCATTTGCGGTAGCTGCGGTCAAATGACTCATGGACTGCCTGACGATATAGACCCATATGCGGAAGAATTATTGGAAAAAATAGAAGAAAAATGTATAACAGTATCAAAATAGATTTAGAGCCATATACTTCAGTTACTGTTTCCTCTTTGAAAGAAGTAGACGATTTATTAGAAGATGTGTTGTCGTTGGATTTTCAGCTTCAACCAAGGATAATAGATAAACCGGTGATATTATACGGGGCCGGAAGTCTCGGCAAAATGGCTAGAGACTTTTTTACTTATTTGAAGATACCATTTTTATATATAGTGGATAAAAATGCCAATCAAAATAAAAAAGATGAAAGTTGGAAAAACATTGACATTGTTCATCCGGATGAAGTCGGGGAAACTCATAAGAAAAATAACTTGCTTGTTATCTGTGTGGTTACCACTCCGCTTATTCCCTTACGCGACGAGTTAAAAAATAACGGTTGGGAAGATATCGCATTTTTCTATGACATAAGCCAGGCTTATTGCGATCGACATCCTTTAAACAATGGTTGGTTTTTGGGTAAGTTAAATGATAATGATAAAGAATCGATTAGAAAAGTATTTTCTTTATTTGCCGATGATGTTTCCCGGTCGTATTATGTACAATTTATTACATGGAGAAAATTAAGAACTGAACTGTTGTTTAGTGATCTTGAAATAAATAACGACAACCGTTTTTTTATACCGGAAATAACCAACGTGTTAAGAGGAGATGAAATATTTTTGGATTGCGGAGCGCATAAAGGATCTGTTATAGAAAAATATTTAAAACTAGTTAATAAAGACTATAAAGAGATTTGGGCAATTGAACCCGATCCGTTAAACATTGATGCACTTAAAACCCGATTAGTAAACAAACCTAATATCCATGTCATCAATCATGCGCTGAGTAATAAAAACGGTAAAGAAAAATTTTATCAAGGATTCAATTTCGCATCGAAGTTGAGTGAGAATGGTAATGACATTATTGATATTACCAAACTTGACAGATTAAATATAGCAGCAACATTTATTAAAATGCATTTAGAAGGCGGCGAACTTAATGCGATTACCGGCGCACAAAAAACAATTAAAGAAAACAGACCTATTATAGCTATTACACTTTATCATAATAGCGATGGTGTTTGGAGAATAATTTTATTTTTAATGAATTTATTAGAAAACTACTGCTTTCATTTTAGATTACATTCCTGGGCTGGCACCGGAGCTGTACTTTATGCAATTCCAATTGAAAGAAATAAATGGTAAGGTTATGACAAAAGAAAACTTAATATTTGATTTAGGATTTCATAATGGTGATGACACTGATTTTTACATTAAAAAAGGATTTTGCGTAGTTGCTCTTGAGGCCAATACTGAGTTGGTAAATAAAAGCTTAGATAGGTTTAGGGATTATATTAATAACAATAAACTTGTATTGATCAATAAAGCCGTTTCTGATAAAAAAGGAATTTTAAATTTTTACATTCACCCTTATAAAGCTGATTGGAGCAGTTGTGATGTGAATATGGCTGAAAGTGATGGCACAAAATCTAAAGTAATAACTGTTGAAGCTATTTCACTTATTGATTTGTGTAAAGAATATGGTACTCCTCTTTATGTTAAAGTTGACATTGAAGGTTGTGATTTAAAAGTTGCAGAACAGCTTTTTAGAATAGACAATAAACCTCAATATATTTCATTTGAAACATCAAAGCGAGATTATACAGGTATATTTTCATGGTTATATGTTTCAGGGTATAAAAAGTTTCAGCTTGTTAATCAACTTAATAACATAAATAGAAAAAAAGAAAAATCACAAACTTCGTACGAAGGTAAAGAAATTGATTATCAGTTTTCTAAATATTCGTCTGGTTTTTTTGGGAAGGATTTAATCGAAAACAAATGGTTATCCTTTGATGAGGCTCTGACCCGGTACGTCAAATATAAAGAATTGAAAATTATTGATAATCAGGAATTAGCACTGGGCTGGCTTGATTTGCATGCAAGTTTATAATAAATGAACAGAAAAATTTTACATATTACACCACATCTTGGCGGAGGCGTTGGTAGGGTTCTCATAAATTATCTTTCTAAAGTAAAACCTGATACTTTTTTTTCTCATGAAGTGGCTTGCTTGGATTATGCAAACGATAATGCATTTAATACTGTTAAAAATATCGGGCTGCACTTACATGACAAGATGGCTGGAGAACATCAGCAATTATTAAAAATGATTGCTGCAGCAGATATTGTTCTTATTCATTGGTGGAATCATCCTTTGCTTTACGATTTTTTAGTTAGACAAACTCTCCCGCCGGCAAGAATTATCTTTTGGAGCCACACATCCGGATTTCATTCCCCATATGTTTTTACTGAAAAGGCATTAAACTACCCTGATATGTTCGTATTTACTACCCCAATTAGTTATGAAACTAATGAAGTAAGATCTCTTCCTGATGAACGCCGCAAGTCTTTACGTGTAGTGTGGTCAACAGGAGGAGTTGAACATGTAAAATCTGTAAAGCCCAAAGAACACACTGGATTTAATATTGGATATATCGGCACAGTTGACTACTGTAAAATGCATCGTGATTTCTTAAAAATTAACAGCAAGATAAAAATACCTGATGCTAAATTTATTGTATGCGGTGGACCTAGTGAGAAACAAATCCGGGAAGAATCAAAATTTTACGGTATGGATAATCAATATACTTTTACAGGACAAATAGATGATATCACTAATTTTTTATCTGAGTTTGATGTTTTTGGTTATCCGCTTGCACCTTATCATTACGGTACCTGCGATCAAGCCTTAGCTGAGAGTATGGCATCCGGTGTAGTTCCTGTGGTCTTATCCAATAAAATGGAAAGACACATGGTTACAGACGGATTAACCGGCATGGTTGCCCAAAATGAAAAAGAATATATCAATGCCATAGAAAAATTATATTTAAATAATGAGTTAAGAACCTATTTATCTATTAATGCAAAAAAGTATGCCGTTAAAACTTTTTCTCTTGATACTATAAAACAAGAATGGGAAAAAGTATTTGAAGAGATATTAGCTTTTCCTAAGACAATAAAAAAATGGAAAATTAACTTACAAGGAACGGACATATCCGCTAAAGATATTTTCCTGGAATCGCTTGGTAACTATGCTGAAAGTTTTATTTCATATTGTAACTCATCAAGCAAGAAGGAAAAAAAGAAGTACTCAGATAAAATAAAACAATTCGCTGAATCAGCTGTCTGGCAGGCAGATTCAAAAGGAACAGTTCATCATTATCATTCTTTTTTTAGTGATGATGTATATCTTTCCGAATGGAGCGAACTAATGAGAAAAACCAATTAGTTAAAGAAATAATAATATACAAATGACTGAAAATCCATTAGAACAATTTCGTAAAGAATCTCTTGAGAGAACAAGATCGTACCAGGACGATAAAAATCTCCAGGAAGCCTGGCAAAAATTTCATGAACAAATTGTTAAATCAAAATATGCATATAATTTCTTCTGGCTTGGTGTTCCAATTATTCAGGCACCTCAAGACCTTCAGGCAATGCAGGAAATTATATGGCAGGTTAAACCTGATTTGATCATAGAAACCGGAATAGCCTGGGGTGGATCAATATTATTCAGTGCTTCCATGTTAGCAATTTTAGAAGTATGCGATCAGATAGAAAACGGTCAGGTAGTAGGAATTGACATTGATATTCGCCAACACAATAAAGAAGCAATACTTGCTCATCCGTTAAATAAGAAAATTACAATGTTGGAAGGTTCCAGTATTGATGAAAATATTATTACAAAAGTTAGAGAGTTTGCAAAGGACAAAAAAAGAGTGATGGTATTTCTGGATAGTAATCATACCCATAACCATGTTTTAAATGAACTTAGGGCTTACGCACCGATGGTTAGTGTCGGCAGTTATTTCATGGTTGGAGATACCGGTGTTGAAGACCTGCCAGTAGGAACAACTATTAATCGCCCGTGGGGTAAAGGAAATAATCCCAAAACTGCTGTATGGGAATTCTTAAAGGAGAACAAGAATTTTAATATCGATAAAACTATAGATTCAAAATTAATTCTTACAGGATCTCCGGATGGTTTTTTGAAAAGAATAAGATAAATCTTGTTTGAAACAAATGCGAAGTAAGTTTTAAATATAAATTTATTTTACAAAAATGTTTTTCATAATTATAATCGGAAAAGCTCTTCTGCTCAATCAAATATAGACGAAACCAAATTTGATATCGGCGTTTATTATTTCTCACCTTGATGTTCATATGTATTCACAATTAAAATCTATTTTAAGCTTTGTATAATTTGATAATATAACATCAATCATTTTTTGTGCATAAGTTGATTTTTTTGATAAAACTCTCCTTCAAAATTAGTTTAAAGGATAACATCCCATTAATAAAATAACCAACAATTTCTATTCAGTCGTATGCCGGGGGAAATGGCTAAAAATAGCCAAGTATATGGAATAAGCCAATAATAAAATAATGAAATCATTAAAAAACTTAAAAACCAGATGGCATAGATTTAGTTTGAATCAAACAAATAATGATCAAATAATACTTGTAGCAATGAAAGCAGTAATTCTTATGGATGCTATGGTTCATAGATTATCGAATAATCACGATCTAAATCAAAACAGAGGATTGAAATCTAAAGAAAACATTTTAGGAATATTAAAAAATATATTCTTACACGGATTCAGTAATTTTATTATCTACTTAGGATATAATCCAACTGCTAATAGAGAAGACTTACTAATTTTTAAGTAATTAATTCGAAATTCATGTTGATAAAATAAAAATTTAATGCCTATGAATAATCCTTTTTTTACAATTGTAATTCCTACAAAAAACAGAAGTTTTCTTGTTAATTACGCAATTGAAAGTGTCTTACACCAGACTTTTAAAGATTATGAATTGATAGTTGTAGACAATGACGACACAAATGATACTTTTGAAGTTGTGTCTAAATTTAACAGTAATAAAATCAAATACATTAGAACCGGTAAGTTAAATATGTCGGACAACTGGGAAAGAGGTATTTTAGAATCAAAAGGTTTGTTCATTACGATATTGGAAGACAAGCAAGCATTAAAATTACATGCACTAGAAGAAATACATTCGGTTATTCAAAACTACAATACTGAAGTTGTAACCTGGTTATTTGATGGTTTTCATGATCATGAACATTTTATAAATAGGACATACGGCAGTGGTAAAGAATTAGTCGTAAAAACAGAGAAGATTCTAGATACGATAATGACTGAATCATTCGTGTACAAACAATTACCCATTCCAAGAGCAATAAATGCTTTGGTTTCAAAAAATATAATTGAAAAAATAAGTTTAAAATCAAACGGGAAAATAATTACACAAATTGCGCCGGATTATGGACTTGGTTTTTCTATTTTAGCTTTTGCTGATTCAGTAGTTCATATAGACAGATCATTAGGTGTTTTAGGCTCACCACAATTAGGTACTGGAGCCAGCGGACTCAAAAGAAGCGAACTCTCTAAAGCTTTTCAAAATGATTATATAAAAAAGTATGGTAACGGAGAAGTGTTTTATAATTCTGTTCCAATTAAATGTTCATGGATATCATTCAATTCAATATGGAATGACTATAATAATACACGAGCCCTTTTAGGAGGTAATCTTACAAATAAGCCAATCCCCAAATCTCATTACTACTTTACCTGCTACAAGGAATTAGAAATACTAAGAAATAATGGTAACGATATATCTGTAGAAAGTTCCGCATTTAAAAAAGCATTTGAAAATGAACTGTTAAACATAAAAGAAGAATTAGCTGAATTATTGAAATTAAACGAGCCAACAGTCTTCCCTGTAAAGTTTGTTCAGGATAAATGTAACTATAATAACATAATGGAATATATTAATGATGAGGAATCAAAAAGAATAAAGTCTGTATATGTAAATGAAAATATAGAAGTTTTTTATGGTGAAACCGCTTCAGATCTATTGACTAAAAGTAATGATAAGGATTTTCTGACAGATAAAGGAATTATATCTGTTGATAAGAATCGCTGGCTTACCGCTCAGAAATACGAAAAAAAGACTTGGATGGAACGAAGCCTGGGAAGTAATGATGATAGGAATTATGAACACAAAAAAAGATTTAATAATTATGGATCACTTAAAAATTTCAAATTTGAAAAAGTAATAGAGTTAGGATGTGGTCCATTTACAAATTTAAGAGTTATTTTACCTGAAATTAAATCTGTAAAAAGTGTTGCACTTCTCGATCCTTTAATTTCAGAATATTTAAAGCATCCAAATTGCACATACAAAAATGGTAATTTATTAGGGTTTCCGGTACAGATTATTAATTCAACAATTGAAGATTTTGTAACGAAAGAAAAATATGATTTGGTAGTTATGAATAATGTGTTAGAGCATTGTTATAATATACCTAAAATTTTTGAAGTTTTGGTTTCACTTCTTAATGAAAATGGGATTTTTGTTTTTGCTGATATTGCATTTAATGCTGAAACAATTAAATCAATAGTTGAGAAACAATTCGATGCAGGCCATCCAATACGTCTTGAAGAAAATTATCTCAAAGATTTTTTAGTTAATAATTTTAACACTATTTACGAAAAGAAGTATCTGGGGCTTTATAATCAACCTTATAGACATGATTTTTATTTTATAGGTGAATATAAAAAGAATATAAATTTTAAAACTCGATTAGTATCCTTCCCGGTAAAGAAAGAAGCTCAGGTTATTCATTTTGTCTATTCAGGAGATCCTCTTAATGATGATGTAATCACTGCCCCCGGAACTATTACTAACCGTGTATTCAGATACTTGCAAAAATTCGGAGAGGTTAAATATTACGATTTAATTGATAAAACTTCTAAAATTACTGTAAGCAATGAAGATATTATTATCGGGCATCCCCATCCCGAAGAAGGTACAATATTAAAACGATTATTTGAACATGAATGTGCCGGTAAATATTTACTATGGCCATTACATACCAGAATTCCTGAAATAAATAGATATGTTAAAGAACTCGCTGCAAGTGCAGATAAATTATTTGTAATTAGCGGGCACTACTGGATGGACACAATTGATGAAACGGAATTCCGTTATTTAAAAGATAAAATTATAAGGCTTGATAATGCGGTTGATTCAAAAGTTTTTTCATTTAAAAAAAATAAATTCAATCCGGTGGGTAAACGCGGTCTCTTCGTATTTGGGCGTAGCGGTGAAGAGAAAGGTACAAAAGAATTATTCAAGCTGCTACTCAAACTGGAGTGTCCTGTAATTATTGCAGGCCATTATTCCGACGAAGATATTTCCATCATTAAGGACAGAACGAATACAAAATATATTGGCAGTATTAGTTTGAGAGATCAAACTGTGGTTAATAATATAATAAATACATGTGACTTTTTTATAAATATGTCAGTAAGTGATGCATCACCCACTACATTATTAGAAAGTATGTCCATTGGCTTAATTCCGATTACCACTCCGCAATGCGGTTATTATTATTCCTCATTTATTCTATTATCTCTATCTGATAAAGAGCATAATATCTTCACCGTTAATAATGCTTTAAATATGGATGAGGAAAATTTAAGGATACTACAAAAAAAGAACAGAAATATTATTGAACAATATCATAATTGGAACTTTTTCTGTAATAAAATTGGAAACAATATTTTTAATACTCACAAAACATCGCAGCCTTTTATGATGAATAAAAAAGGAATTAAGGTAGCCGGCGAATTTGAAAAAGATAAAAGCTTAACTCAAATTGATTCTGTTTCTGAATTTGCAAATGGAATTAAAAAAGTAATAAAAAGAATAAAACCAACAAAAATTATTGAGACTGGAACTTTTCACGGCACCGGTACAACAAAAATAATTGCCGAAGCACTTAAAGAAAACGGATTGGTTAATACTAAATTCTTTTCGATTGAAGTAAATAAAGATAATTACAATGAAGCTAAGAAGAATATCGAAATGAGCAGTCTTAATGATTTTGTTTCTCTTTTAAACGGTCTCTCGCTTCCTCGGGAAATTCTTCCTTCAATTGAAGAAATAGAAAGAAGTACAGTTAAAGAAATTGAATTCGATAATGTTTTTGTTGATCATAAAGAGAGTGAAAGAGCAAAGCTTTACTATAATGAAACGAATTTTACGAATGTTGATGATGCTTTGCTTGAACAATGCCTTATTACTTTTAATTATGAACCCGACTTTGTTTTGCTAGACAGCGGTGGTCATATAGGTAATCTTGAATTTAATTACGTTATCGAGAGATTAAATAAAGAATGTATTGTTGCGCTTGATGATGTTAATCATATAAAGCATAAAAAAAGTCTTATGCAAATGAAGAGTGACAGCCGTTTCCAGATAATTAATTTGTCGGATGAAAAATTCGGATTTTGCATTGCAAAATTTACTCCTACTTCCAAGTATGCTCTTTCCGTTATTTCGCTAAAAGGATTCCAACCGAAGAATATTTTATTTATAAGAACAGATTCTATTGGAGATAATGTTTTAGCTTCTTCAATGCTTGAAGAAATTAAAGACAAATTTTCAAATTCCGATATTACTGTTCTTTGCCAGGAACATATTGCCGAATTATATAAACACTCACCTTACGTAAAAAAAATTATTACGATTGATAAACAAAGAATTTATGTTGACGAAAATTATAAAACAGAAGTAATTGTAAATATTAGAAATAGAAAATTTGATCTCGTGATTAATTCGGTTTTTTCGAGTGAGGAAATAACCGATTTATTTGCAATCACTGCCGGAGCGGAAAAAATTATAAGGATTGACGGTAATGCCGTAAACAGCACTCAGGAATGGGTAAACGAAGCAAGAAAATTATCATCGAATTCCGTAAAGACAGGTGCAGGCTGGTTAAGTGAATTAAAAAGATATAAAATATTTTTAGCCGGAATTGGTGCATGGCTTGGAAAATTAAAACCGGAAATGTGGCTAGGCGAAGATGATGAAAAATTTGCCGAGCAATTTTTTACTGATAATAAATTAGATCCCCAAAAAACGATAGTATTGTTTGCCGGTGCTCAGAATGATCACAGGCTGTATTATAATTATGGCAAAGCTTTGTCTGATATTTGCAGCTCAAACGGATTCAGTGTTGTTGCTGTAGGTTCTAACAAAGATTACGAAATCAACCAATCTAATTTAAATGACATTGATGCAAGTACAATTAACCTTTCCGGTAAGACAACAATACTGCAGACTGCTGCGATTATAAAAAAATGCAGACTAGCGGTAGGAGCTGAAACTGGTAACGCACATATAGCTTGCGCCGTTGGAACTCCCAATGTTATTGTTATAGGCGGCGGGCATTTGGGCAGGTTTATGCCTTACTCAAATCTTACTTCTCTTGTTGCCTATCCTATGGGTTGTTTCGGGTGCAACTGGAAATGTAAATTTCCGGAGTATAAATGTATTACCCACATTTCTGCGGGTACAATAAAAGTTGCCGTTGAGCAAAGTCTTCTGAGTAATTCTGAAAATGTAAGAATATTTGTTCAAGACAATAACAATATAAAAACAGTTACAAAATTTCTTGACGTAGACAATTATGAAATAATAGTGGCTGAAGAAAATTCGATCTGGAAAGCAGAAGAGG
Organism: Bacteroidota bacterium; assembly: GCA_023475265.1. Taxonomy (GTDB): domain Bacteria; phylum Bacteroidota; class Ignavibacteria; order Ignavibacteriales; family Ignavibacteriaceae; genus FEN-1297. The sequence goes on along the minus strand of JAMCWE010000174.1, from coordinate 10,504 downwards.
CAATTGAAGATAAAGATTATCAAAAAGCAAACGAAATATTAACCCGCATAATTGAAAAAGATCCCGCCAATATAGAAGCGTTAATCGACCTGGCAGTTGTTAATTCTTTGCAGGAAAATAATGAGTCTGCTGTTAAATTGTTAAAAACAATTCTTGATATAGATCCCGGCAATGAAATCGCAAAAAATAACCTTGAGATAATTACTAAGAATAAAATGCAGGAAAGTGTAAATGAGTTTTGATCTCAGCATAATACTGGCAACGAAGAATCGGGGTAAACTGCTCGGCGAGATGCTTAGTAGTCTGCAAAAGGCTGCGGAACGGATAAGTTATGAAATAATCGTAATTGACGGGAACTCGACCGATAATACGACCGAAATTCTAAAAGAATTTAATGTAAATAAAATATTTAGTGAAAGGGAACAATTTGGAGAAGGTAGACATTCTTGGTCCCGGTTATATAATTTCGGATTTAAGCATGCATCAGGCAGATGGGGAATGTATGCAAGCGATGATATTATTTTTGACAAGAACTCACTTGATAATGCAATCGAATTTTTAAATAGCTCCAATGAAAGTGTTGGTGGCGGCGCTTTTTTTTATAAAAATGTAATAGCAGAAGGTGAGTGGAAAGATTATGGTGTCGATCTTACACACGGTAATAATGTGTTTATTAATTATGGGCTTATCCGTATCGATCTTTTCCATAAAGTAAACGGCCTTGACGAGGACTATAAATTTTATTGTGCAGATGGCGATCTTTGCCTGAAGTTATTAAAAGAAGGCTATAAAATTTTACCACTGCCGTATTCAAAAATAATTCATAAAAATGATCTCGATGTAAACAAAAAAGAAAATCTAACCGAAGCAGAAAAGGATATTTCATATTATAAAAAGAAGTGGCAGCCATATTTTAATACAGCAACACCGAACCCGCGCAGAATTATGCTTGATGTTTTTTTTAATCATTACGAAAACGAGCTAAAATTAATGTCAGAAAAAATTGAAGCTTCCAATCTTGCGTTAAAGGAAAAAAATAAATTTAAACTGCATCTGGGATGCGGTGAAAGATATCTGGAAGGATATATAAATATCGATTATCCTCCATCAGAGCATTCAGTACAGCGGAATACAAAAGTTGATTTATATGCTGATATAACGAAGCTTGATTATCAGGAGAATTCAATAGATGAGATCAGACTTCATCATGTATTCGAACACTTCGACAGACCAGCCGCTCTGGCTCTTCTTTGCAAATGGAACAAGTGGTTAAAAGCTGCCGGAAAATTAATAATCGAAACACCTGATCTCGAGGGATGCATTTCACTACTGATAGACAAGGCTCTTTCTTACCAGCAGAAGCAAGCTGTGCTGCGGCATGTTTTCGGTTCCCATGAAGCAAAGTGGGCATACCACTATGACGGATGGTATGAAGAAAAGTACAAGTATATTTTAACCAGGCTAGGATATGAAATAACAAACATCGAACACACGGAATATGAGCTTACTAGAAATATTGTTATTACTGCACAAAAGAAAATTGGTATTAAGTTCAATGAAATTGTAGAAAGCGGCAAGCAGATTCTCCGCGACAGCATGGTGAATAATTCGGAGACTGAAGAAAGGCTCTGGAAAATATGGTGCGCTGAATTTGAAGGCAAACTTAGTGTAATAAGTCATTTAGATTCAAGCGAAAGTTACCGGAAAGAAATTATACCTCTGGTCTCGATCTTTATGCCGGTATATAACGGCGAAAAATATTTATCAGAAACACTGGACTCATTATTGTCGCAGACTTTTTCAGGTTTTGAAATAATTATTGTTGATGACGGTTCGACAGACCGAACTTTGGACATTGCTACCGGCTATGCAAAAAGAGACGAAAGGATTAAAGTATTTTCTGTTGAGCACCGGGGGGAAGTATTTGCAAGGAATTTTGCATTAACAAAAATCAGTAGTACATCCAAATATTTAATGAATCACGACAGCGACGATATATCTATGCCGCAGAAGCTTGAGAAGCTTGTCACATATCTTGAATCGGAACCGGATGTGGACATTGCAGGCTGTGCAGCGGAATATTTCAACGATCAAGGAAAGCAATTGGGGCAGCCTTCAATTGAGTATGATTACCCGGCTATTAAAAATACTTTCGGCAGAAAAAATTCGGTTATCAACAGTGCAGCGTTAATTAGGAAAAAAGTATTCGACAAAATCGGGAATTACAGAGAGGAATTTAAAAGCGTAGATGACTACGACTTTTTTGCCAGGGCATTAATCGCAGGCTTTAAAATTATTAACCTGAAGGAAGTTCTGCATAAAATAAGATTACATTCCAACAGCATCGGCAGCAAAAGAGCGCAGATTCAAAAAATACTCGCGAGCAAGATTTCCAGTTATTATAATTGGTCAATAAATAAAAAATCAGACGCTAAATATAAGCTTCATCTCGGATGCGGCGACGTGAAGCTGGAAAATTTTATTAACGTCGATATCGATCCTTATCTGAACGAAGTTGATATTGTTGACGACATAAAAGAACTAAGAAACTTCGATAAAAATTCTGTGGGGCTAATTTATGCATGCCACGTACTGGAACATTTTCCAAATGATGAGATCAAATCAATACTTTCCAGGTGGTTCGAAGTTTTAGATTACAACGCCGAGTTGAGGATATCTGTTCCTGACATTGACCGGATAGTTAGCATTTACAATAGAAATAAAAAACATTTTCTAAAGCCCGGTAACACTCCATGGATAGGTCTTCTGTACGGCGGGCAGACGGACATTTACGATTATCATAAAACCGGATTCAATTTTACTTATTTAAAGACAATGCTTGAAGAGGTTGGTTTCATCGATGTAAAAGAATACCCGCATAGCCCGCATTGGCTCGGCATTCCGTTCGATGCTTCGATGGCTAAAGAACCTTTTAACGAGTACATCAGCTTAAACATAATGGCAAAGAAGCCGGGTCAAATTCCGAAAAAAACTTTCAAGCATTCTGATAAACATCTCGATATTCTTCACACAGTGGAATATTACCACCCTCATGTAGGAGGAGCCGAGCTAGTAGTGCAGGAATTATCCGAGAGGCTTGTAAAGCGCGGTCATTCTGTAACGGTTGCTACTTCAAAAATTAGTGGAAGAAACTTCAATAAGTTAAATGGAGTGACCGTTAAAGAATTCGATCTTAGCGGTTCTATCGGCAACGGGATTTCGGGAAGCGGATTAGCAAAGTACCAGGAATTTTTAACTTCAAGTCCAGCCGATATTATGATGAACTATGCGGCCCAGCAGTGGGGTACTGATATAGTATTTACAGTATTGGATAGATTAATTAAAAGCCGGATTAATATTATAGCTCCGTGCGGATATTCGGCGCTTCAAGACAGCAGAACGATAAGATGGACTCAGTTCTCGCAATACTATAATGAATTCATCCCGAAGATAATTCCGTTGTACGATGCGGCGGTTTACCATTCGTCAGGTTACCAGGATTACGAGTTTGCGATGAACCACGGATTTTCAAACAGCGTAATAATTCCCAACGGCGTAGGCGAAGAAGAATTTGAAAAGCGACCGGGAATTAATTTCCGCCAAAAGTACGGAATTAAAAAAAGATTTATGGCTCTGTGCGTTGCGAATTATTATAAGAGCAAAGGTCACGAAAGAATCATTAACGCGGTTAAAGAATTACAGAGAAGCGATATATCGGTTGTTTTCATCGGCAAAGACGGCGAGGAATTAAGTTATCTAAAAAAGGCGGCAGAAAATCTTGATATCATTTTTTTGCAGAAGATAAGCCGTGAAGACACAGTTGCTGCTTACCATCAAGCCGATTTATTCCTGTTCGGATCGCGCATAGAAGCTTTCCCGCTGGTTATACTTGAAGCCAAAGCATCTAAGACTCCGTTTATTTCAACCAGCTGCGGTAATGTACGGAAGTTAAAAGGCGGAATCATCTGTGAAGAAAATGGAATTTCAGTTACAATAAATAAGCTTCTGGACAACGAGACGCTCAGAAAGAAATTAGCTGCCGAAGGTTATGCCGAATGGAAAGAAAAATTTACCTGGGAATCGGTCGTCGATAAATATGAAGAGCTGTATTTAAGGCTGTACCATAAAAAATTTGTGAATGGAGTGAGATCGAGAATTAACGGAATCCAGAGCCAACTCCAAAATAATTACAGGGATATTTATTCTTATCTCCAGGCGGCAAGGCTGCTTATAAATAATAATGAAATGGAAGAAGCGAAAAAATATCTTGAAGACGCGCTGGAGTTGGATTTTGAAAACATTGAAGCGAATAATCTACTTAACTTAATTCCGGCTGAATTATGAAAGAAAAACTTCTCTACATCGGAATGAAATACGATTACGGTAACAAATCGAGAGGTTTGTCTTTCGAGCACCGGAATTTTTTTCATCCGCTTAAGAGCTACTGTAAGGCTAATGACCGGGACTTTATTCATTATGATTTTATGGAAAGAGGCGAGAAGCTCGGAATTGATTTAATGACCGAAGAATTGTACGAACTTGTGAAAAAAGAGAAACCCGGTTACCTGTTTGCAGTGCTTTTCGATTTCAACAGAGATCCCCGGCACGAAGTATTTAAAAGAATCTCGGAGCTGGGAGTAAAGACGATACACTGGTTTTGCGACGACCATTGGAGGTTTGAAAAATACAGTTCCGTAGTTGCACCTAATTTTGATTTCATCTGTACAACTGCAAACAGTGCTCTGCCGAAATATAAGAAACTAGGAATTTCGGAAAGAGTAATAAAAACACAGTGGGCATGCAATCATGAATTATATGTTCCTTATAATGTGGAAAAAGATATTGATATCAGCTTTATCGGACAGCCGCACGGCGACCGCAAAGAATTGATTGAAAAGATTATCAAAGCCGGTATCGATATCAAGATATTCGGATTCAATTGGGAAAAATATCCGCGTATTCCTTTTCACCAGATGGTTCGTGTTTTTTCCAGAAGTAAAATTAATCTAAATCTTTCCAATTCTTCGACAATGATAGGACAGCAAATAAAAGGGCGCAACTTTGAAATTCCCGGGACTAAGAGTTTCTTGTTAACCAGCAATGCCGAAAACCTTGAAGAATACTATGAGAACGGTAAAGAGATTGTAATATTTGATTCAGTAAAAGATCTTATTGCAAAGACAAAATATTATTTGTCCCATCCTGCTAAAAGAGAAAGTATAGCGCAAAATGCCTTTAAACGGACTATTGCGGAACATACCTGGCATCATCGTTACAATGAAATTTTCAGTTTTGTTAATCATGCAGTTTCAAGTAAGACTTATGCCCCAAAAGCACAGCCCGTTAATTCTAAAACTAAAGAAACCAAAAACAGTCTGCTTATCTCAGTGGTTATTCCATGCTACAACCAGGCGCATCTTTTGAGTGAAGCTATTGAGAGCGTAGTAAAGCAGACTTACGAAGACTGGGAATGTATTATCGTAAACGACGGAAGCCCTGATAATACAACCGAAGTGGCGCAAAAGTTAATTAGTCAATATTCAGACTTTAAAATTAGATTGATAGAGAAAACGAATGGCGGGCTTGCCGGGGCAAGAAACACCGGCATTGAAGCTGCAGCCGGAGAGTATATTCTACCGCTGGATGCTGACGATACTTTAAAACATAATGCGCTCGAAACTTTTGCGGCTGTCGTTAAAGAGAACAAAGAATACGATATATTTTATTCTGATTACGAAACGTTCGGGACACAGCAAAAATATGTTACTTGCATAGCAGAGAATGAGTTCCTCAATCCGTTAAGAAGTGATAACGGTCTTCCTTATTGCTCTTTATATAAAAAAGAAGTTTGGTCGAAAAACTCAGGCTATAATTCAAATATGATCTGGGGATTTGAAGACTGGGACTTCTGGCTTTCAAGCCTTGCCAACGGATTTAAAGCGAAACATCTAGCCTTACCTTTATTAAACTACCGGCTTAAAAATCAAAGCATGATTACAAACGCTTTAAAATATAATGAACATCTTATAGCTCAGATGGTGCTTAATCACTGTTCATTATATGCAGACGAAGTGATTGAAAATACAAAAAAAATCATTGCGGATAATCCGGTTGTCTCAGTATTGCTGCCGACTTATAACAGACCGGACCTCTTAAGAAAAGCCATTCAAAGCATATTGGAACAGGATTCATGTTTATTCGAGATAATCGTAATTAATGATGCCGGTAAAGATGTATCCGGTACTGTTCTGGAATTTAATGATCCTAGAATCAAGTATATTGAGCATCAAGAAAACAAAGGACTGGCAGCTGCAAGAAACACCGGACTTAAAGCTGCAAAAGGGAAATTTATTGCTTTGCTGGACGACGATGATATTTTTTACCCGGCTCATTTGAAAACCGCTTTGAAACACCTTTCCGGGAAAACGACAGTTATATATACAGATGCCGTGAGATTTACATACGATAAATCCAAACAAAAAGTAATTAATAAAACAGTTCCTTATTCAATTGATTACAAGCGAAACAAACTTCTGATCGGAAACATAGCTCCGGTAAATTGCTTTGTCTTTGAAAAATCATTGATAGAAAAAATCGGATTATTTGATGAAAATCTTCCGGTGCTTGAAGATTGGGAGTTCTGGCTAAGGCTTTCTTCAATTTCAAGTTTTAAGCATATAAAAGAAAACACAGTTCAGGTTAACTGGTTTGATGACGGAACAACGATGACTTCCTCTAAGCAGGAAGCTTTTGGTAAAACAAGAAATTATATTTATAAAAAATATGAAAGCGAAATAAAAAAAATTCCTAACCGGGACGAGATAATCACAGAGTTTAATTCAATTTGGCAGAAAGACAGCAAGACATCAATACCTTTAGTTTCGATCATCGCTTTGTCGTATAACCAGGTTGAATACACAAAGAGCTTTATAGATTCAGTAATTCAAAATACCGATGTGCCTTTTGAACTTATTATTATTGATAACGCAAGCGGTAAGGAAACAGTTAAGTATTTAACTGAAGTTTCAAAATCCGATTACATGATTAAAATAATTTTCAATAAAGAAAACTTAGGTTTTCCTAAAGGTGTAAACCAGGGAATTAAAGCGGCATCAGGAAAATATATTCTGATTGCCAACAACGATATCGTTGTAACAAAGTACTGGCTTAACCGGATGGTTGAACTTGCGGAATCTAATAACCAGGTTGGATTAGTTGGTCCAATCAGCAATATTGTAAGCGGCGTTCAACTTGATAAAAATGCCGCATATAAAACTATTGATGAAATGCACCGCTATGCTGAAAGTAATGCTAAACTCAATTCTGGAAAATATTTTCAATTCCCAAGGATCGCATTCCTTTGCACATTGATTAAAAGAGAAGTTATTAACAAAATAGGCGGGCTCGACGAAAGATTTTCACCCGGAAATTTTGAGGACGACGACTTTTGTCTGCGCGCTCAAATTGCCGGATATAAAACTTTAATTGCTCAGGATGTTTTCATTCATCATTTTGGTTCTAAAAGTTTTACAGCGGAGGGAACGAAAAAGTATCAAGAGCGGCTGGATATAAATAAGAAAATTTTTATTGAGAAGTGGGGCGCCGACCCGGAAGAAATTTGGCTGCATGGCAAACCTTGCTCGAATAAAAGCGTTGAATATCCGCTTGATATTGATGTGAATGCCGAACGGATTAAAAGAGCGCAAGCATGCATCAAAGATCAAGAATATTCATTGGCGCTTTCTTATCTTGAAAATATTTTTAACGATCCGGCAAATAAAACAGATGAAAAATTTCATCAGAGTTCGGCGACTCTTTACCATCTTGCCGCTAAGATTTGCCTGATGGAAAAGAATTACGACAAAGCCGAAAAATATTTTAGAATGGAACTGGAAATGCAACCGGAGTCATCCAGAGCTTACGAAGGACTTGGAGATGTCTATTCAGAGATGGGGCAAGATCAAGACGCTATGGATATGTTCAATAAATCATTGAAGATTTCTGCAGATAATGTAATCGTTTCGGAAAAGATAAATGCTATTAAAAAAAAATTGGAATTAATAAATATTTAATAAAAAAACCTAAAGGTAATAACATGGAAAACTATAAAGATCTTTTTTTGCAGGCGTATGACCTCTATACAAAAGGAGAAACGGAACTCGCTATTCATAAACTGAATGAAGCTGAAAGATTGTATGATCCGGAAGATTCACCAGACGGATTTAATCTTGAAGATTTATTCATCCTAAGAGGAACCATTCATTTCAGCACAAACAATCTTGAACAAGCTAAATCTGATTTTGAAAGAGCGCTGAAAGAAAATAATTCTTCTTCGGAAGCTTGTCTCGGACTTGGTCAGTATTTCATTGCAAAAGGTTTGTTCGAGAATGCAAAGACGATGTTCGAGTGGGCGGTAAAAAATAATCCCGAACATCCCGGTGCGCAAAAGGCGCTTGCAAATGTAAATTCAAAATTGAATTTGTCTATGGCAGATAATTCTTTGTCTGCCGGGAATAACCAACCTGCGAAGAAAGAAAAATCTGATCCTCTTGATGAAGCTGCGGAACTGTTCGCACAGAAAAAATATAAGGAAGCTTTAACCAAATTGTTCGAGACAAGAAAGCAGCACGAGGAAGTTCTTGCCAGTATAGAAAATTTTATCGCATTCAATTACCTTGAACTGAATGACGATGTAAAGACAAAAGAAGCTGCTGAACGGGCTCTGAAGCTGAATCCGTTTTCATCTCAAGCGTATGCTACTCTCGGTGAGATTTACTTCCGGGAGAAAAATAATTCCGCTGCAAAAACCATGTTCGAGATAGCTCTGAAACATAATCCTGAAAACAATTTCGCAAGAACAGGCTTGCAGAATGTAGAGCAGGCAATGGGAATTACAGGCGGGAATGGTAAAGCCCATAACTTACACTTTTCAAATTCTTATTAAAGAAATTTTTTTTGATGATGAGAAAATGGAAACCCAGGTTTTAGACGCTTACAATCAAGCTGTTGAGTTTTTTGAGCGGAAAAATTTTTCTTCCGCTCAAGGAATATTATTGAATATCGTTGATAATAATCAACGAGATTTTGATGCTTTCCATTTGCTTGGAATTATTAAGTTGAATTTGGGCGAACTCGCCGAAGCGATTAAATATTTTGAAAAAACTATTGGTCTTTTTGAACCTCATCTTTTTGCGCATTATAATCTTGGACTTTGTTACCAATCTTTGAAAAATTATGGTGCAGCCCGTAAGCATTATGAAAGAGCAATCGAGCTTGAGCCGAATTATGCGGATGCAATAAATAACCTTGGTGTCGTTCTAATCAACTTGAAACATTATGATGAAGCTGAAAAGAAATTTAGTCTTGCAATTTTGCTTCAACCGGATAACAGTAAGGCGTATAACAACCGCGGTAATTTGTACTTTAATCAGGAAAGATTTGATTTAGCCAAAAGAGATTATCAAGCGGCATTGAAGTATGAACCGGAGAGTCCCGAATTTCTTTTCAATTTAGGAAGCTGTTTTATGCAGCAGAAAAAATTTGAGGAGGCATTAGATTACTTTAGCAAAGCAATTGAAATTAATCCCGGCTACACAGTTGCATATAATAATATCGGGCTATCGCTGTATAAACTTCATCGATATGAAGAAGCAGAAGTTTATTTTAGAAAAGCGCTGGAAGGAAACCACGGAGATGCCCAGACTCATTTTAATCTTGCAAGCTGCTACCGCGATATGGGAGAGCCGGAAGCTGCTATTGAAAATTATAATGAAGTCATTAAGATTGATCCGGGTTATGAAAGTGTATTGGTCAATATCGGTAACATTTATAAAAATTTGGGGAATGAAAAAGAAGCTGAAAAATATTTTGAAAAAGTATCCGGCGATAAAAATTCAAAGGCGATTGCATTTACTAATCTAGGTGTGATGAGAATGGGGCTTGGATTTGTGGAAGAAGCTATAGAGTATTTTAATATCGCTTTGAAATGTGCTCAAGAATATCCTGAGATACATTACAATAAGTCTCATGCTCTGCTGATTTCTGGAAACTTTGAAGAAGGCTGGAAAGAGTATGAATGGAGAAAGAAGAGGAAAGAATTTTATCCTAGAAATTATTCGAAACCTGAATTGATTACCGGCATTGAAGTGAAGGGGAAAAAAATTCTAGTCTACGATGAACAAGGGCTTGGTGATTCGATCCAGTTCATCCGGTTTATCCCGATGTTGAAACAGATAGGAGCTGAAATTATTCTTGAGTGCAATAAGCAGCTCTTGAGAATATATAAAAATATTGCTGATCAATCTCCTTTAATTGAGCGCGACATCAGGAATGAACCTTCAATAGAACACGACTATCAAATTCCTCTTTTGAGCTTACCAATGTATTTCAACACTACGCTTGAGACAATTCCTTCTGAAGTTCCATACATTTTTGCTGAGGAAGAATTGTCTAATAAAATGTCTGAGCATATCAAAAGTGAAAATCATTTAAATATTCGTTTAGA
>JAMCWE010000091.1 GCA_023475265.1 Bacteroidota bacterium | reverse complement strand
TCGCCGGTAATTACAAAGTAGATTTTGATGCAAACAAGTTTGCAAGCGGAAATTATTTTTATAGAATGCATGCAGGGGACTTTGTGGAGACGAAGAAACTGATTCTTTTTAAATGAAATAAAAATTTTTGTGTTTATATAAAACTGCAAAAAGTTATATTGATAGTGGTGAGAAACAATTGTAATTTTTTTTAACTAAACAATAAAGAAAATTATAATAGAAGAAAAAGATATGACTTTAACAAAAACAAAAGCACATGTTAAAATTTCCAGGAAGGATTGGGAGGAAATGAAAAAGAATCCTGTGCTGAGTGAAGCGATTGAATTGCTGGAAGATATATCTGATCTTGAAAAAGCAAAAAAGGTTCGCGGTAAAAGCGTTACAATTGAACAATATTTGAAGAAGCGAGGCTTACAGAATATTAATTAAACCATCAGCATCAAAGGACCTTGATATTCTTCCGGACAAGGAAGTTCGAAGAATTTTTTATCATGTTACATTGTTGAAGAATTAACCACGACCGGCTGGTGTTCAAAAACTATCTGGTGAAAAAGGCTATCGTATTAGATCGGGTAATTATCGTATCCTATTTGAAATAAGTGATAAACTTAAGACTATTTTGATTTACCGGGTTCAGCACGGAAAGGATGTGTATCGGAAATAAAATAAGGAACAATTTCTAAATCACTAATGCTTCAAAACTACCCCAACCTATTCAACACAACAACCGTAAACTACTCAGTTCCTAGATCAAGTTTTGTTACAATAAAAGTTTATGATGTTTTAGGAAAGGAAGTAGCAACATTAGTGAATGAGGAAAAGAAAGCGGGGAATTATAGCGTTCAGCAATCAGCTTGCAAGCGAGTTTATTTTTATAGGATAATAGTGGTTCCCTCGACCCGTCTATTCGCCGGGCAGGCATGCTCAGGAACCGAATTTGTAGTGACGAAGAAATTGATCCTGATGAAATGATCGAATTGGTGAAATTAATTCTAAGATACGTATATTATATTTAGCATTAAGGAGGCAATTATGTTAAAGAGTTTGCGAAAAAAAATGGTTGTAAATGAAGATGGACGGATAGATATTAGCTCACCGGAACTTCGCCGCGGTGATATTGTTGAAGTAATTGTACTTGTTAATCCGGAAGAAGATGAAACAGAATATCTTTTGTCAACAGAAGCAAACCGATTACATTTAAAAGAAGCACAGCAGCAATTGAATAATAAAAACAGCTATATCTATATTGAACCAGATAAATTATGAGAAAGGTTGCCTTTGTTCCGGCAGCCTTTGAGGACTTTACACAATGGTCAACCGTAGATAAAAAGATTTATTCAAGAATAGTTGATTTAATTAAAGATATTCAACGTGATCCTTTTAATGGTATAGGGAAACCCGAAGCGCTAAAACATGACCTTAGATGATTATGGTCCAGAAGAATAAACGATAAACACCGTCTCGTCTATAAAGTATCAGATGAAGAAGTTGTCATTACTTCATGTAAATTTCATTACTAAAAAAATCACTTCCACTAAACAAATACTAATTACTCAGTTCCCAAAACCAGTTTTGTAATAATATGTGTAAGCCTCTGCTTAAAAGTTTATGATACTTTGAGAGGATAAGCAGCCACTTTGGTTAATGAGAAAAAGAAGGCTGGGAATTACAGTACGCAGTTTGCAATAGGCAGCCTGCCTCGGCGGCAGACGGGTACGCAGTCAGCAAGCGGAGTTTTCTCCAAAGGCGGATACGCCTCAGGCGTATATTTCTATCAATCAAGAGCGGATAATTTTGTTTCTACTAAAAAACTTATCCAGATGAAATAGTTTCTTTTTGATTTATCATCAGAGGAGCCGTCAAGCACATTGGCGACTCTTTTTTTTTATTCCATGAATATTTATTCCGCCAAATAAATATTCAATCAAATTATTAAGAACCTTTCTTGATATAACCCTCTCATTCAAAGCTAACTTTTTATTAAATTACCGCTTAAGGATTTAATCACTTGATTTATTTTATGAGGTTCATTAAATGATAGTTATTCTTCATCCAAATACAGACGAAAATTCCGCGGCATTTAAAAAGACTTGGGGATATTTAAGCGCTTTAGAAAATATTCGAACTCAAAAACATATTGTTGAAGGAAAATTTCAAAAGCTTACCGAAATTTATTTATTCGGAGATACAGCAGCATTAAATAAGGAAATAATTGAAGCTCTTCCTGCTGTGGAAAGAGTTGTTAGAGTTTCTCAGGAATATAGAATTCTCGGTAGACACAAAGACAGCAAAAGAATAACCGGTTTTGAATATAATGGTGTTCGTTTTGATCAGGACAGCTTAAATGTATTTGCCGGACTTTGTGCCGTTGATACTAAAGAACATGTTGAACAAATGATGAAAGCCCTTAAAGAGAACGAACAAATTTGTACCAGGATGGGTGCATACAAACCTCGAACAAATCCTTATTCCTTTCAGGGGCATGGTAAAGATTGTTTGCCTTATGTTTTCGAATTAGCGGGCAAGTATGGAATTAAAATAATTGCTATGGAAATTCTTCATGAAAATCATATCCAAGAAATTAATGAAGCTTTAGAATTAACCGGAAATCCAACTGGTGTAATGCTGCAAGTAGGAACACGTAATACTCAAAATTTTGAATTGCTAAAAACAATTGGCAGACAAAATGAATTTCCTGTTTTGCTTAAAAGAGGATTTGGTATTACTCTTAATGAATCATTAAATGCCGCTGAATACCTTGCAAGTGAAGGAAATGCAAAAGTAATATTTTGTCTGCGAGGAATGAAAACTTCATTTTCAGAACCACATAGAAATATGGTTGATTTTAGTTTAGTCCCTGCAATTAAAAGACTAACAAGAATGCCTGTATGCATCGATCCTTCTCATTCTGTAGGTTCACGAGAAGCATCGCCGGATGGAATACTAGATATTTTTCATGTTACTGCTCAAGGTGTAATATCTGGTGCAAATATGATACTGGTTGATTTTCATCCTGACCCGATTAAAGCATTAGTCGATGGACCTCAAGCATTACAGCTAAAAGAATTACACAGATTTCTTGAAGATGTAAGAATTACGCGTGAAGCTTATGAAAAGAGGCGTAATTTAGCAAAAGAGAGTAAAACGGCTAAATAATTTATTACTTTATATTTTTATTAAATTTATTAACCGATTTTTGGGAAAATAAGATTTTCTAAACTTTTCTATTTTTATTTCGATATATAATATAGAATGTATAGTAAAGATGGTTAACTATCTTTAAAATTATAAATTAACTGGAGTTTATGCTTTGAAAAGCATTACCAGGATAAAATATTTTAATTGGCTCATTACATTATTATTGCTTATTCATGCTGATCAATTATTCTCTCAATTTAATAATATAACTTCTAAGCATTTAACAATCGATAATGGTTTATCCCAGAGTTCAGCAAATTGTATTACTCAAGATAGTATTGGTTTTATTTGGTTTGGTACTCAAGATGGGCTGAACAGATATGATGGATATAATTTTAAAGTCTTTAATCATATTATTGATGACCCAACCTCAATATCAGATAACAATATTCTTAATCTTTTCGTTGATAGAACCGGCGCATTATGGATTGCTACGGAAAATAGCGGATTAAATAAATTTAATTACGATACAGAAACATTCACCTCATTCAAACACAATCCAAATAACTCAAAAAGTATTTCGTCAGATCATGTATATAGCATATCCGAAGATCAATCTGGCAATCTTTGGATAGCCACAAGCGCAGGATTAAACCACCTTAATAGGAAAGATTATTCCTTTTCTCATTTCAAACACAAAGATAATTATGCAGGTTCATTAAGTTGCGATACTGTCATCTGTACTTTTGTTGATAAAAATGGAAATTTGTGGATTGGAACAGAAAACGGAATGGATTTATACGATTATAAAAACAAAAGTTTTATTCATTATAAGCATGATCCAAATAATTTAAATTCTATTTCATCAAATAAAATTATTTCTATTTCTCAAAGCAAAGATGGTTCAGTTTTAATCGGCACTGAAGATGCAGGATTAGATATATTAAATATTAAGACGAACAAATTTACTCATTATAGGCATTCATCTGAAAACCCAATGAGTTTGGGATCTGATTCAATAAATGTTGTCTATACAGATAAAGATGGAATTGTTTGGATTGGTTGTGTTAGCAGTGGATTGAATGAATTTAATTTTCAATCAGGTAAATTCTTACATGAAGTTAATGAAAATAATAATCCAAACGGTATCAATGATACTCAAATTCTTTCTGCGTTTCA
>JAMCWE010000132.1 GCA_023475265.1 Bacteroidota bacterium | reverse complement strand
AAAGCATACTTAAAGATGCGTTCTCCGGCAAGCTTGTACCTCAAGACCCAAGTGATCCGCCCGCAAGTTTACTATTAGAAAAAATAAAAGCAGAAAAAGAAAAACTTGCTAAAGAACCAAAAACGGAAAAGTCGGACAAGCGAACCGGCAGAGAAGTTGCTGGAGAAGACAAAGCGGAGAGAGCGAAAGTAAATAGCAGTAAAAGAAAAACAATGGGTACCAGGTAACGTTAGTATGACAGTTAAACAGCTAAAAAAAATAATTCATGATGGAGAAGGAATCCAAGCAGAATTCAAGACTTCTTCTTTCCAGCTTAGTAGAGACACCTTTGAATCTATATGTGCCTTTCTTAATAGAAACGGCGGACATCTTTTACTTGGCATTACCAATAGTGGTGAAATTGAAGGAGTGTTCAAAGATTCAGTAGAAGGAATTATTGATTCACTTATCACAAGCTGTAACGATCCACAAAAGCTAAGTCCAACATTTTATTTATCGCCGGAAGTAGTTGAAGTTGACGGTAGGAAAGTAATTTATGTTTATGTACCTGAAAGCTCACAGGTTCATTCAACCGCTGGAAGAATCTTTGACCGTAATTCGGATGGAGATTTTGACATTACCAATAACCCAAACATGGTAACACAACTTTACATCCGAAAGCAGACTACCTTTTCGGAAAACAATATTTATCCTTATCTGTCCATCGATGATTTTGAATCAGAGCTATTTGAGAAAATAAGAAACTTAGCAAGGAATCAGAGGGCTAACCATCCATGGTTAGAAATGAGCAATGAAAAGTTACTCAAATCATCGAGCTTGTGGAGAAAAGATTTGCAGAGTGGGCAAGAAGGTTACACATTAGCAGCAGCAGTATTATTGGGGAAACAAGAAACAATTCTAAATGTTCTTCCTCATTATAGGACTGATGCAATACTGCGCATTAATAACTTGGATCGATATGATGACCGTGATGATATAAGATGCAACTTGATTAAAGCATACACCAGATTAAATGACTTTGTTGGCAGACATTTACCAGACAAATTCTATTTAGATGGCAATCAACGAATTAGCATTCGGGATAAAATCTTTCGAGAGATTATTGCGAATCTTTTAATCCATAGAGAGTTTACAAATCATTTCCCGGCCAAGTTGATTATTGAAAGAGACAAAGTTCATACCGAGAATGGAAACAGGGCGCATGGAGTGGGACGAATCGATCCAGTTAACTTTTCACCTTATCCTAAGAATCCAACAATTGCACGATTCTTTAAGGAAATAGGTTGGGCAGACGAACTTGGTTCTGGTATCAGAAATACTTCGAAGTATAGTAACGAATACAATGACAACAGAGGAAATGCTGAGTTCATTGAAGGAGATGTTTTCAAGACTATCATTCCTATTGCCGTTAAAGAAAAAGTAGAAGTCTTTATAGAAGAATTTAAGACTATTGATGATGTAGTTGCACTAACTGGTGTGACAGGCCCATTAGATGACATTGTAAATGATGCTGTAAGGGGTATTGTAACTGACGCTGTGAGTGACGCTGTTAATGGCGGTGTAAGTGGCGGTGTAAGTGGCGGTGTAAGTGGCGGTGTAAGTGATGTTGTAAAAGAAAGATTAAAGGAAGAACTGGTATATATAATATTAAATAGCGGAATTTCTTTGGTAGAGTTAATTGAAAAATTTAGGTTAGCCAGAAGAACAGCCGAACGGGATATGAAACTATTAAGAGACTTAGAATTTGTGATATTTGAAGGTGCACCTAAAATTGGTCGTTATATAGCAACGGAAAAAACAAAAAAAATAAAGATTAGAAAAAAATAAGTTTTTATAGTTCATAATTATTTGAACTTGCTGGGAATTCCGACCAGTTGAACCCCCGAGTATTCCTCGGCAGTTTATTAAAAAAATAACAACATAACTGTTGCAAAAAATGCAACGGTTAAAGTGATTGTAAACCTTATAAACAAAAAGAATTAATATGGCGAATGAATCAAATACACTAGTACAGAAACTTTGGAATTACTGTAACGTATTGCGTGACGATGGCGTAAGCTACGGCGACTACGTTGAGCAGCTTACTTATTTGCTATTCCTCAAGATGGCAGATGAACTTACTAAGCCGCCATATAAACGAGCTTCAATAATTCCAGCAGCATATAATTGGAATAGTTTGTCATCAAAAGAGGGTGATGAGTTAGAAATCCAGTATAGACATGCACTTGAGAATCTTGGCAAATCCAAGGGGATGCTTGGTGTTATCTTCCGCAAGTCTCAAAATAAAATTCAAGACCCGGCTAAACTGAAACGGCTAATCAAACTGATCGATGAAGAAACTTGGAGCGGATTAGATGTTGATTTGAAAGGAGAAATTTACGAAGGGTTGTTAGAGAAGAACGCTGAAGATATTAAGAGTGGTGCCGGTCAGTATTTCACACCAAGAGCATTGATTAAGGGTATGGTTGCGATCATGAATCCACAGCCGAATAGCACAATATGTGATCCGGCATGCGGCACCGGAGGATTCTTTTTGGCAGCACATAACTTTCTCACGCATAATTCCAAATTGGATAAAGACCAGCTCAACTTTCTCAGATACAATACATTCAAAGGTTGGGAAATTGTTGACAGCGCAGCAAGACTTTGCACTATGAATCTTTTCTTACATGGCATCGGCGGTGAAGAAAGTCCAATTGTAGTTAGCGATAGTTTGGCATCTGATACTGGAGAAAGATTTGATTATGTTTTAACGAATCCGCCATTTGGTAAGAAGAGCAGCATTACAATCATTAACGAAGAAGGCAAAACCGATAGAGAAACCATTTCTTATGAACGCACAGACTTCTCTGCTACAACTTCAAATAAGCAGTTGAACTTTGTACAGCATATTAAGACGATTCTTAAAATAAATGGTAAAGCTGCGGTCGTAATTCCCGATAATGTACTGTTCGAAGGCGGTGCAGGTGAAACCGTTCGTAAGAATTTACTCCAAAGCTGTGATGTTCATACGCTTCTGAGATTGCCTACGGGTGTGTTCTACGCTCAGGGTGTAAAGGCTAATGTAATTTTCTTTGATAAGAAACCGGCAAGCGAAAAACCGTGGACAAAAGAACTTTGGATTTATGATTTGCGAACCAATATGCATTTCACTCTCAAGACGAATCCGTTAAAGTACTCTGACTTGGAAGATTTTATAAAGTGTTATAATCCAAAGAATAGATTCAAGAGGGAAGAGACAGAACGATTCAAACGATTCAGTTATGATGAAATCATCAAACGTGATAAGACCAGCTTGGATATTTTCTGGCTTAAAGATGACAGCATTGAAGACTCGGCAAACTTACCGGCTCCAGATGTACTAGCACAAGAAATAACAGAGAACTTGGAAGATGCCCTTGAGCAGATGAGGGGAATAATTAATGAAATTAAAAATCATTCATAGTCGGATGGTCTTTAATACTTCATAGGGGACAGTTCAAATGAATAATCGTACAGATAAATTTTTGTCAATATCATAAAACTAAGCCGGAGCTGCCTCTGGCTTTTTTATTTGTAATCGGATATTTTATTAATCATTAACTATGTGATTATTCTATACCTTTGTTCCATATAAATGGTATTGTCAATAACTCGGCGGGTTGCATGTTGCAGAACAATACGAAAAATGACCGGACACAATGAAGAAAATTTCAATCGATGGAAATAAATCTCTTGATTTGGCCTATCTCAATGCCGTAAAATTCACGAAGAACCATTACGAAAACTTTCCGGTTGTCTCACTCTTCTTACCAAAAGTATTAAGAAAACATGTTGCTGTCGTTTATCAATTCGCGCGGCAAGCAGATGATATTGCGGATGAAGGAAGTGCGAATTTAGATTTGCGAATTGAGAATTTAGAACAGTATGAAGAACATTTGAAAAACTGCATTGCCGGAAAATTCGAAAACAATTTCTGGTATGCACTCAACAATACAATCTCAGAATTTAAACTTACACCAGATAATTTCTTCAATTTGCTGAAGGCATTTAAGCAAGACGTAACAAAAACTCGCTATGATTCGTTCAATGAGGTTTTAAATTACTGCGAGCATTCGGCTAATCCGGTAGGAAGAATCATTTTGGAATTTTTCGGCATAAGAGAAACGGAAACTGTTAAGTATTCAGACTCAATCTGCACCGCTCTGCAACTGACAAATTTCTACCAAGACGTTTCAATTGATTTTCTAAAGAATCGAATTTATATATCATTGGACGAGATTAAAACCTACGGGGTAGAACTAAATCAGTTTGAGTTAAAAAAAAATAATGCTAACTTTA
>JAMCWE010000046.1 GCA_023475265.1 Bacteroidota bacterium | reverse complement strand
AGTTTATATTTGGGAAGAAAAGACTTCCAATATAACTGATGATGAAAATCTAAAATTAGTAATTCTTAAAAAAGACAATAAAGATTTGATAAATGATATTATTAAGAAAAAAGGGCAGTCACCCCGAACCAAATCAAATACTGTTTTTTGTCTTATCCCGTCTGAATTCGACAGAACAAATTTAGTTACCTTTTTAAAAAAGAAAATTGCTTACGAATTAATCGAAAAAGCGCCTAACTTAAATCTCTCTTTCGATCAAAAAAAGGAGATAAGAAAAGAATTACAAAAAGTCGATTCCAATCTTTACGAAGCGTTAAGAAAATATTATCGAATAGTAGCCATCCCAACTAAAGACGGATTTAAAGAAATAGACTTAGGTGTCCCCACTTATGGCGATTCAAAAAGCTTCAATGAAGAAATCTATGAAAAGCTTTTATCCGAAGGTGAAATATTGGAAAAAGTCGCCCCGATTGTTTTAAAAACAAAATACCTAATCAAAAATGATTATGCTTCTACCGCTGCTATTTATCAATCTTCATTAAGCACTCCGGGCGAATTCCGGCTTTCGCAAAGATCTGTTCTCGAGTCATCCATCCGTAATGGTGTTGTACAAGGTATTTTTGGTTTAGGTGAGCTTCTCGAGGATAAACCTGTTTGTCATGCATTTAAACAATCAGCAGATATATACCTAAATACTTCCGAATTAATTATCAAAGATTCAATTTGCATAGAACAGAAAAAACAATTGGAATCAAAAGAAGTTATTCAGCAAACTAAAGAAGAAATTACTCTTAATGGCAACGAACCTGACATTATCATTCATCCTGAGATTAAAGATTTACTTAATTCACTTATACTAAAATTTAATTTGCCTAAAGGCAAAGTTTCATCTTTAATGGGTATCCTTTCCTATCTGCAGACAAAATTTGATAATCTTCAAATAGAAATAAAAGCCACCGAAGGAAAACTCACCAAACAAGAATTTGAAGACAAAATCGAAGAAGCTTTCAGACAGATAGGTATAAAATTGTAATGTAAAAATTCACTGCTTATAGGTTTATTATAAATCAAGTTATAAAATGGAAATATCTCCATACTCAATATATGTTGAACATCGACCGTTTCGAATTGCATTTTTGATCTCTCCTGCAGATAATCAAAATTGGATAGACAAAATAATCGAATATAATCGTAGTAAATGGGGTGGGCAATATAATCCTATTATTTTTACTGATGGAAAATCAATTCAAGAAAATTGGTGGAATTTCCTACGTAAGTATGATCCGGATATTATTGTTTCTACTCTAGCACTTGATGATGAACTTTTAAAGCAAATTCATATTTTTCTCTCACCGCTTAAATTAGAAATACTCAAGCAGGACTCTCACCATATTCATTTATCTGAAGAGCCTATTTCAATTCGTCCAAATATCAAAAACATTAGTGCTCTGCGGAAAGGTTCTTTTATTGATGAAACAAGTTTTGTTATTTTTGAGGTCGTTAGGGAAACACCCGATATTATAAAAAGATTTTTGAAAATAAATTTCGGTTCATTCAATAGCAGTGAAATAAACTATTTATTTTTGAAAGACCTTAGGAAAAAAATTTATACTATTAAAGATTTTAATTCCCTTAATGCTGCACTCAATGATTTAGGGACTTCATATATTAATGTGGTTTTCCCTAATCAAATTTGTACCTTGCCAAATACACTTAAAAAAATCGAGAGTTTAGAAGATGCCACTTTTCAAGTAATTATTGGCGATGGTAATGATTCGATAACACATTTTTGGAATAGAACAATTTTTTTATCTAACTGGTCTTTTATCCGCCCTTTTCAAATTTGTGTTCCTAAAGAACTTATTGAGAATAACGAAATAAATCAAGGTCTCAGTAAATTTATCTCACATTATGCCGTTATACCTGGAAAGAATTACAATTGCGTTAACTTTATTTCATTTTCGTCAACTAAAGAACAATTAGAAATTATTACTAATACTTTCAAAAAAACTATTCCATATTCATTGTCTTCAATTTGTTTTAACGCACCGCAGATTCCTAGCTTTCGAGATGAGTGGTCTTTCTTTTTTCTTAAAAGAGATCTTGAATTATACCGAGCTCACTCTGAAACGGAATACTTAGTACTACCTGAACCCGAAGTTGAATTATGCGGTTTAGCAGGCGAACATTGGTTTGCTGATCTCTATATACAATTTAAGCCGGAACGATTTAAGTCATATAGTGGAAAAGAATTTTGGTGGCAATTGCCGAAGAGACAATTAAAGCTTTATCCTTTCTTTAATAAACCTGTTCGCATAAATAAATACAATTCCTTTAGTGTACTTATTGGCAGAAAAACAGATGTAAATAATGATGCAAATACTTTAATTATAAAAATTCCTTATCGTGATGAAAGCATCTTTTATGATTTTATTTGTGGAGAAAGCTATTCATGTATTTCCTCTGATCCCAAAGATAGGTCTTCATCAATACCATACAATTATTTTCAATCTTCAGATAAAGGCATGTACCTATCTGGGATACTAAGCTTATTCCCTGATTTATTTCAAGCCAGTCATTGGCTGCAAAAAAGACTGTGGAGAAATATTTTCGATAAGTTGTCAAATAAGAATCGTCAAAGTGAAGAGAAGGAAAAGGAAACAGTCCGCAATACACTTAAAAAACACATCGCAAATGGTTATGATTTTACAAAATCTGAAAATCTAAATTGGATAACCGAGAAAGTATTTATTCTTGCAAAAAATTATTCTAAAAAAGATGTTGAAATACGTATTGATGATTTTCTAAATGAACAAAAAAAAGAATTTAGTGACTATAGTAAATTGGAACTAACAAAAATTGAATTAACCGAAGAACATAAAAATATATTAAAAGATGATATTTCAGATTTGATTGATATGAACATTTTATTTGTCGGTATTAAGCCAAGATGTCCTCATTGCGGTTATAGATTTTGGTATCTTATTGACGAAGCAAAGCAACACATAATTTGTAAAGGTTGCGGTTTTAATTTTGCGCTCTCTTCTTCGGAAAATTGGTATTTTAAACTTAATACTTTGGTTAGCACTGCATTTTCTGAGCATGGTGTTATACCTGTTCTAATTACTCTTGGTCAATTATTATCCGATTCCAGAACATCATTTATCTTTATCCCAAACATTAATTTATATAAAAGTTCAATTGTTGATAAGCTACCACCTAATGACGGAGAACTTGACATAATTTGTATTCAAGACGGAAAGTTTATAATTGGGGAAGTTAAACAAAGTATAGGCTTATTCCGCGATTCCGATTTTAAAAAAATGAAGGAAATAGCTTTATTACTTAAGCCCGATAAAGTTATTTTCTCTTCCCTCAATAAAGCTAGTGAAGTAACTGATTTTGTTAAAGATAAAATAAGTGAGCTTCAAAATGAACTTTCTCATCTCGAAATTATAGTTGAATGGTATCAAATTTATGAATATGTTTTTGATCCGTCCCCGTCCTAACAACATCATGTTGTAATAAATTCTTAATGTTTTTGGTTATACTTTCTTCCTTCTACAGTGTTTCTATTTCCAACTTCCTTTTTCTTTCCCCCTCAAAAAAAATCGCTATGCAAAATCTCTCAAAAATATTTTCCCCCGTAGCACAGTTTATCAAACTGTGTCTCTCAGATAACAAAGGCAATATCAGTTCCACCCGCATATCTATGCTAATCATAGTCCTCTGGTTCCTCGCCGACTTTTATCAGCCTCCGGCTCACCTGTGAGCCTCCTGCTCAAAAGCCTTCCAAAAATTCCCCGAATCCGGTTAGTAAAAATATAATGTATCTCTTTCGTTTTATCGGAATCAAATTCCTTTATTCTTTATATTTACAAACAGAATTATTGTATATCTTAAATCTTAGATTTAATTGAAAATAATAGAATCCGAATCCATAGAAACTAAAAAATCTATCGCTCAATTAAGAGAGTCATTAAAATCTATTTCCGCCATTCTTAACAAACATCAAAAAGGTACTCTCTATTTCGGCATCGATCCCAAAGGCATTCCCGTTAAAAACCTTCACTCTGAAAAAACACTTAGGGATATTTCACAAATTATTTCCGATAACATTGAACCAAAAATTTATCCGTCTATTTCCTTAATCCGATACAACAAAGTTGATGTTATCAAAATTGCTTTCGAAGGCAATCAAATTCCCTATGCAGCTGAAGGTAGATACTATATCCGTGTAGCAGATGAAGACAAACAAATGTCCTCAGAAGAATTAAAGAAATTTATTTTAAACAATAAAGACCAGCGTTGGGATAGTTCGCCCAATCCCTCAGCAGCCTT
>JAMCWE010000064.1 GCA_023475265.1 Bacteroidota bacterium | reverse complement strand
GACGGAATTTCGGAGGGTGTGTGGGATAAAAGTGTTAATGCAGAAGATGTGGCTATTATTTACATGGGCATTCCAATTACGTTCAATATCGAGTTGGTGCTTAATAAAACCGGGTTGAATGTAGACAATTTCTGTAAAAGGATGTACACTTTAATTTTAAAGATTTTGAAGAAATAAAAAATTTTTGCATAATATAGTAAGTAAATGATTACTTAATTGAACAATATAAGGAAAAATAAAATGAATAAGTTACAAGCATGTGATTCGGAATTTCAGTCAATGATCATAACGAGAGGAGGACACAATTATGGATATAAATAATGTTCTTTTGTTAGCAGTCTTTTTTTCTTTTCTACTTGCTTTTGTGTTCTCGATGTTTGGTCAAGGTGGCGGCTCAGTATACTCACCGTTATTAATCTTGCTAAGTTACTCAGTGTTGATTTCTACTTCCACTTCCCTTGTACTCAATCTAATAACATCGGTGTCTGCGGGGTATGTCTTTTATCGGAACAAGATGATTGACATGAAAGCATCATTCATGTTTGTACCAGGCATTGTTGTTGGCGCATTTGCGGGAGGAGCTCTGTCTAAATTTGTTAACTCCTCCGTTTTATTATGGCTGTTCGTATTCTTCCTGCTTATTCTTGGAGCGAAGATGGGCTATACCTATTGGGAAAAAGGGAAAGATAACGAAGACGAACCTCTGCCTAAATTATCGACAGGCATGTATGTTCTCATAATTGTTTTCAGTTTCGCCGTTGGCATCATTTCCGGTTTACTTGGGGTCGGAGGAGGAATATTGATTGTTCCTTTCATGACCTACGTCCTCAAGTATCCAACCAAGTCTGCAGCGGGTTCGTCGCATTTGATTATCTCTTTCTCGGCGCTGGCCGGAATAATAGGACATGCAACATCTCACCGTCTTGATTATCCCTTGATTGCAATAACCGGCATTGCCGTGCTCATCGGCGGAAACCTTGGGGCAAGATTCAGCCTTAGAGTTAAACCTAAAATGATAAAGGCTGGTCTCGGTCTTATAATGTGGGCGCTCGCCGGTCAGATACTGATAAAACTTTTGGCATTTATGTGAGGTATAAATGAAAAAAATATTTATTCTTCTTTCTAGTTTTATACTAATAAACTCTTCCTTTGCCCAGCAAAAGGTTAGTTGGAACGGTTATCTACAATATCGCCTTTCGGACAACTATTTAAATCAAACAAATTTTTCTCTTAGAAGAGCAAAGTTCTGGGTCAATGGTTTATTGCCACCGGAGAATGGCGCTTGGAGTTATAAGCTGCAAGCAAATTTTCTGCAGCAAGTTAAATTTCAATTTCTGCTTCAAGACGTTTTTGTAAATTATAAGATAAATAATTTTGAAGTCACTGCCGGACAATTTGTACCGGATTTTAGCTTACAAAGAAATCAACCGGATTATGCCATACCGATTGATGAAAGAGCGGATGTTGTTAATGCACTTGTTCCCGGTGCTGAAACGATGGCAAGAGATATCGGCGTTGAATTAAAATTAGCCGATAATAAAACCGGTTCTTTCAGTTTCGGATTCTTCAACGGGAACGGCGCTAACACTGTTTCAAACCAGAGAAATTTTCTCTACGTACACCGCGGAAGCTTGTTTCTTCTGAATAATTCGGAATCGAAATTAGAATTGGGCTATTATCTTTCTTACCGGGACGCTCATGATTTGCAATTCAGTAAAATCTTCGGTAATAATTATTTTTTTACCGGAAACGACTTCCGCTTTGGCTTTGAAGAAAAACTAAACCTCCGGGATTTCGAATTGCAATCAGAATATATCGAAGCGCATCTCGGAAATCAAAAAGCCTACGGCTATTATGCGCTCGCTGATTATCTGTTTGCTAAAAAGAATTTGATTACACTTTCGGTTGAACAATTGAATGACTTAAATCCTTCAACAGTTGACAACCCCTGGTATGTCATTGGTTATTCATACCTAATAAAAAGAAACGATATAAAAATTTCTTTAGATAATAAATTTCAGTTCGCATCAAGTAAAACCAATGCGCTGACAACTTTACAAATACAATATTTTTTTAATTAAACATAAGGAGTTATAATTATGTTGAACGAAGAGAAATCCCGCACTGCGGGAGTTAATCCGCAAGAATGGTTGGAATTCGGACAAAAATTCCACGGTCATAAATGCCCTGCAATGCCTTTAGGCTTACGTGCAGGATCAGCAGCAATGAATGCCCTCGGCGTTGAAAGAGCTAAAGACGGCCAGATAGTTGCTTTTGTTGATTTGGGTGAAGACCACTGCGCTACCTGTTATGCAGACGGACTTCAAGTAATTATGGGAACAACTTTCGGCAAAGGCAACATCAAAAAAACACACAAAGGTAAATGGGCTGTTACACTTGTTGATAAAAGTTCCGGCAAAGCAGTTCGCGTAACACCAAAAGCTGAGGCAATGCTTCAAAACAAACAGTCGGCTTTCTTCAAAGAATATAGGGAAAAAGGAATTCCTGCAAGCAAAGTACCGGCAGAAGTTGTTGATCCGTTAATTGTAAATGTAATGGCGGCGCCAAACGAAATGCTGCTCAATATTTCAAAAGTATTTGATTACAAACTTGAACCTCACAGCGATAACTTCAACGGATTTGTCTGCGAAGAATGTGGTGAGATGACTGTTGAAAGTTACGGCAGAATCAAAAACGGCAAGCACGTTTGCATTGATTGCGTAGCGAAATAAATTAACAACACAAAACCAGAGAGTCCGAATAAGTCTCGGACTCTCTTCAATAAAATTTTTGATTCTGAAATTTACTTCAGCAATGCTGCCTCTTTTATATCTACCAATCTATAACAAATGAATTTGATTATGCCTGATACTGTTCTTATCGGAATGAGCTTTGAATAATTTAGTATTCTCTTTTATTGTCGAAATCATAAAATTCACTTCGTTATTAGACAACAACAAAATACACTCTGGCTAAAAAGTAAATATTCTCCTCGCAAAGATTAATTCATTCCCCTCGCTCTTTCCTTTTTTCATTTTGTAAATATTTATTAATTAGCAGATACAATAAATTTTTCCGCCTCTACCTCCTTGATTTTATACTAATTCTTTTGTTATTTAGTAGTGAACATTTGTTCACCTATTTGATCTTAGGCATGTCATTAAACAAGTTATTCATAGATTTCAATTCCTACTTTGCTTCCGTTGAGCAGCAGGTTAAACCGGAATTGCGGAACAAACCGGTTGGCGTTGTTCCTGTAATGGCAGATACTACATGCTGTATTGCCGCAAGCTACGAAGCGAAAGCGCATGGCGTAAAAACCGGTACAATGGTATCGGAAGCAAAAAAATTATGCCCCGGTATACAACTCGTTGAGGCTGACCATAGAACTTACATTCAATACCACCACAAGCTTGTTGAAAAGGTCAACGAATGCCTTCCCGTCGATAATGTTCTTTCAATTGATGAGATGGTCTGCAGCCTTTTAGGGAAAGAGCGGAAACGGGAAAACGCAATTGAAATAGCACGTCATATTAAGAAAAAAATTCAAAATGACGTTGGGGAATATCTTCGCTGTTCCATCGGAATTGGCCCAAACCAGTTCCTAGCAAAGACCGGAACCAATATGCAGAAACCGGACGGATTAGTTGTTATTGATAATGAAGACCTTCCACATTGTCTTTTTAAACTTAAACTAAGTGATATGTATGGAGTCGGAAGGAGAATGGAAACCCGCCTCCACCGTAATGGAATTTATACTGTAGAAGATCTTTGTAATGCAGATATGGTTTTACTAAGACACATCTGGGGAGGCATAGAAGGCGAAAGAATGTATGAACAGCTAAAGGGGAAAATTGTAGAGCGGCCTCCCACGCACCGCTCAACTGTAGGACACTCCCATGTACTTCCGCCCAAGTTAAAAAATAACGAGAGCGCTTATGCAGTGCTTCACAGACTGCTTCAGAAGGCTGCTATGCGTTTGCGCTATCTCGGTTATTATGCCGGAGCCTTGGGGGTAGTGGTAAGATATAAAGCTATGTGGGATTCCAAACCGCCAACAGAAAATTTATACTACAATAAAGTCTTTTATAAATCTGAATCCAGCTATCGACAATCAAAGAAAGTTAAGTGGAAAGATTATATAACTTTTACTTATACCCAGAATACCGTTGAATTTTTAAAAGCGCTTAATATTATGTGGGAGAGAAATCCTTTTTTAACAGGAAATCGTTCCGGCTTTGCTGAGGGAAATATTCCAACCGCAGTTGGAGTCGTGTTATTTAACCTTTTACATGAGGATTATGTTACTTTCCCCATCTTTGAAAATTTTGAAAAAAATAAATCTCTCTACAATGCTATTGATATGTTAAACAAGC
>JAMCWE010000051.1 GCA_023475265.1 Bacteroidota bacterium | reverse complement strand
TAATTTATTAATGATGAGTCAATATTTTTATGAGCTTTATGCAATCACTTCGATATATAATTTATTACTCTAGATGATATAATTTTTATTTAATGTAAACCATCTTATTGCTTGAAACAAAATTATCGGCAACACATTGGTAGAAATAAACGCCACTCGCAAGTCCTGAAGGGAAGAATTGAACCCTATGAATTCCAGCAGCCATATCATTGTCTACAAGCGATTTAATGCAATTGCCTAAATCGTCATAAACTTTTAAAGTAACATGCGTTTCCGTTGGCAGATCATATTGGACAGTGGTTCCAGGATTGAATGGATTTGGATAATTTTGGAAAAGATTGAATTTGCCAGGAATAACGGCTGTAGTATCTTCCGAAACCCAGGTCTTATTAATAGGATGAGCTTCCGTATTGAAAATAACTCTATCAAAATTTATTGTTTCCGGCGAAGCGAATAACAGGTAAAGATATTTCATTGTTTCAGCTAAAAAGTAGCTCGGCATGCCGTTTGTTTTTTCATGAGTAACAACACTGCTAAGCTGAACATATCCATAATCAGTCCGGCAATATTTTTTCAGGTCGTCGAAAAAAGTCTTTCCCATTATCAGGTAACGAGGATCTTTGGTATAATGATAAAGATAGTATGCTGATTCTATAATTTCAGGCCTTAGATAATACCCAGGCGATGTTGCCGTCATTGTGCTATAGTTTATTTGTTCAGGCTCAATTCCATATCTATTCCACATTTTGTAACACGACTCTTCAAGTTCAGATGCTCTTTGAATTTCTCCACTTAAACAAAGCGGATCAGGGAAGAATGCATCAAGCGAGCCAAACTCCGTAGCGGTTCGTTTGCCGGTGTTTATATCTGCATGACCGTACCAAACACCTGCTGATGTACTATCATATAGATATTTATTAATTGCATTAATTGTTGAATGCCACATTTCAGTACAATCTTTGTCATTAAACAAAAGAGAACATTTAATTAGATATTCAAAATATGAATCGATCCCGCCTGATACGCTGCAATCTGTGTTAACCCATTGCCCGGTTCTAATATCGATGGCGCTTCCAACCAATCCGATTTTTGAACGAAGACTGTAAAGTTTTAGTAAAGCACGTTTAGCAACATTATAGTATGTAGTATCGCCCGTCAATTTACTTAACGTTCCAAATTCAATCAGCATCGTTCCTATTTCAGCAGGATTGGTTACTGGTCTTCTTACCGCACCGGTTTTCAGATTAACATCGCCATATGGCATCCCTGTAGGAGATTTTTTAAACGCGGCAAGTTCACGGTTGGCTAAGTCTTTTGCTAAACTAAGTAGCTTTTGGTCGCCGGTAAGTTGATATGAAGAGATCAGACCGCCAAGAAACCGGATTGTGAATTCAAAGTTAGAAACAAACACATCTTGATCAAATGAAAGATGTGTATCAATATATTGACGAGCGCTATCTGCCTGCGTTTTTAATCCCATTAGTATCATGGTATCTAGAGCATCAACTGGAGTCATAAGGAACGAAGTGGAATACCAGTTGGTGCCCTTCTTGGTTAATGGATCCAATTCATCATAGCCCCATGCATACTTTTCATAATTATTCCAGCAGAGAAGGAATTCTTGTTTGATCTCATCGGCAATTTGTGTTTTATTAATAGATTCATAGCTCATATTATCAGAACGCGTTACATTGTTGCCGTTTGAATTATCCAGATTTGCATTTTCTATTTGAGGCTGCGCAAAACCACTTGTAGATATAAGTGATATTAATAATAAAAACAAAATTAAAACTGAATTATATTTAAACATTCTAATTTACTCCTACTTTACGTTACAGTGATATAATAAGGTTAATAAGTAAATACTTTCCGAATAAATTTCTTTCATATCATATTAATTTATCAAGTGAATTTAATGCATAAGCATAGGCACCTATAGATATCGCCTTACTTGTCCCTATTTTAGAAATGCCAACGCCAATTCTTATTTCAGGATCGTACTTAATTTTTTTATTTGTTCCATATACAGAAATTTCTTTTACAGAGCCTTGCAAGAATTTTTCTAATTCATTTTTAGCTTCAAGATTATAAACATTAGCTACTAATCTGCGGAATTGAGTTCCATCCGATCCCATAAAATTGCTATTCATTTCTTTAACAATATCCGGAAGGAATATATTGGAGGCTCCTGAAAGTCCGCCGCCGATAACAACAATTCCGTCAATTAAAGTTATTGCATTTGAAATTGCATCACCGGCAGCTTCCGCCATTTCCTGGAAAGCTTTTAAAGCTGCATCCTTGTTCCCTACTTCATTACCAAAACATATTTCATAAATTTCTTTTGGCGAAGGAGAATTTTCAAAATCAATTTTTGCCTCTCTAGCATAAACTTTTCTAATTCCGCGGATACTAACATGCTCTTCAATATTTGCTAACGGACTTAACTTATCGCGTAGCAGCCATATTTCTCCTGCAATAGAATTATCTCCAATAAATAAATTTCCATCACGAACTATCCCAGCGCCAAATCCTGTTCCTAACGTTAGTCCTAAAAGATTTTTATATCTTTTAGGATTTCCAGCTTTTTCAAGCAGATGATTAATGTAAGGTAAATAACCTGCAATCGCCTCACCATAGGCATATAAATCACCATCGTTATTTATAAAAACTGGTAATCCAAACTTGTCATGCAGCATTGGACCTAAAGCAACTCCTCCGCGAAAAGCAGGAAGGTTTGGTAAATCTCCAATAATACCATTTGGATAATCTGCTGGTCCGGGGAAGGCGAAACTAATTGCAACCGGCGGATTCTGTAACCTCTCTTTGACTTTATTAAATCCTTCAACAATAGTAGACATACATTTATCTAGATTATCTGCATGAGAAGGTAAAATAATTTCTTTAATCACTTGCTCTGTGCCCATAATAGCGGAAAAGACAAAATTAGTACCGCCTGCATCAAGCGTCATTACAATTCTTCGATCGTCTGAATACTTCATTTTACGCTTCACTTTCTATCGGAACAAAATCGTTAGCTTTTTTTCTGTAGGAAACGAACGATGTGAAAGCGATATAAAAAAGACTTACTAAAGGCACAACAAAGCTTGTCAAAATATTACTGCTGTCTGCAACCTTTCCCATTATAAGCGGAATGATTGCACCACCGCTGATTGCAGTTACCATTAACCCTGATAATTCATTTGAACGCTCAGGCATATGTTCTATTGTAATTGAAAAAATCAGCGGGAATATATTTGCAAATCCTAAACCGACAATAATAACCGCAACCAAAGTAATGATCTCGCTTGAAGTAAACATTAACAAAATACCTGCGATTGAAATGAAAGTCGTCAATACTAAAAATTTTTTTGCATCCATCGAACCAAGGATTATTGAACCAAAAAATCTTCCAAGCATTATTGGCAGAAAGAAAATTGCCCAGCTAACCCAAAGGCTAAATCCTTGAATGTTAAAATTCATTTTTAACAAGATAGGAACTCCGGAACTCATTGATACTTCAGCGCCGACATAAATAAAAATTGCAAGCACCATCAACGCAACGAATCTGTTTTTTAACAGCGATAATGCTGAACCAAATGAGACCGATTTTGCATCCGAATCTTTTCGTTCGGGCAGTTTTAATGGAATAACAAAAAAGAAAGTAATGACTGCAAGCAAAGCAAATAGAGGAAACAATATTGTCCAATCCATTCTAAACGCAACAGCGAATAACGGCGGTATTAAAAATCCAAGCGAAGAGCCAACTGCTTTGATCGATTGAGCCAAAGAGAGATTTTTTGAATACATTCCTTCTGGTGAAACATCCCGCATAATCGGGTTACCTACAACTTGAAGGATCGTTGCACCGGCACATAAAAAAAGTATTGATAATAAGACCAGATAAAAACTAAAATACTCGCCTTTACTAAAATGAACCTTGGCTCCGTACATTCCATTTAACATTGGTAACAGCAATCCTACAAGAGCAACTACCAGACCGAGAACAAGAATAAACTTCTTTCCTTTTTTATCCTGTAAAACTCCCATCGGAACAGACAGAATAGCAAACATTATAAATCCGGCAAATGGAATTAACTGGGCCATAGTATATGATAATTGAAATGTTTCTTTGGCTAAGCCAACCAGAGGACCGACAACATCACCAAAGCCCATTGCTAAGAATGCCAAGAAGACCGGAAATGTTTTTATTTTCATTAAGAGCTCCGTTTATGTGATTATTAAAAATTATTTTGTTTTCTTTTTCTCGATCGAATTACACGAATTTACTAGCCATTATACAATGTCATGATATTACGTGTTGTAAGAATTATTTATTCACCTTACACAAAGAAATTGGATTCATTGTCACGACCTGAAGGCCGTAACAATTTATTTATAAAATTCTGCATAAGGTGACTTATTAATAATATGTATAATAAATTAATTCACCTGCTTCATTGCCCTTAGCACCCTGACTTGGAATAAACAGAGTAACAAGATTAGCGCGATAACCGTTGATGGTAATTTCGGTTATTGTAGGATTAGCGAAAGCGAAACTTCCGGCATCAGTTTGAATGACTGTGGTATCGGCATTACCAGTTTGATAATCGTAAAGAAAGACACGCCAGCTGCTAAAGTCATTTGGGGTATATTGTCCTTCAAAGAGTCCAAAATTGTAACCAAGGAAATTTGCATAACCATCTCTATCGCCGATATTGCCTTTAACACCCCAATATAACATTGCATTATCGACATTATTTTGTTTACTGGTCGACCATGAATTAAAATTTGTGAGTGTACCGCGAGCCTGTCTATCTACAGTGCAGTTTGAATAATAGTGGTGCCCAATATCGCATGATGCTATGCTTGCCGAATAAAAATTTGGCGTTCCTTCTGCACAAGTTGATAACGTCTGGGGGCAATCATAACTTTTTGATACAACGCCATTCTGTAGATTTGACCAGCTACTGAAGTATACTACCTTAACATGGTTTCCGCCGCCGCCAGGGTTTTCTTGTTCCCAGGCCATCATAAAACCACCATCTGTAGCATCATATGCAATGGTTGGTTGAGAAGCTGGACCACTTGGTAAAGAGCCAGCAAGCTCTCTTATCCATGTCCAATTTATAAGGTCGGTAGAGGTTGCAAGATTAACCTTAAATACGTTGTTGTAAAGAGTGTGGTAAACGCCAATAAATTGTCCGCTTACATAAGGGTTATCTATAATTTTCACACAATCCATTGAATGCCCAACATTATCATGAACCGCATATACACGCATACTGGCACCCTTAACATTATCAATTAAAGCGCGGAGTTGAGTACGTGCACCGTCTGAAACTGCTAATGGCTCAGGAGAAATTTTTCCGTGAAAGGAATGGGTTTGAGGTTTTAAATAATTAGGTTCAACAGGATCAAGAGAGCTAAATTTTCCGCATCCACTAATTGAGAAAACAATTAAAGAGAAAACTATACTTGTCAGAAGTTTACCCCAATGAATGAGCAGGTAACTTTTAGTATGTTTAGCAAACATATAGCTATTCCTTCCTTCCGGTGATATTTAATTATCAAACCGGTTGTTATGGTAAATTGATCTGTAATTATTTAAAGTTAAACAGTCAGTTATCATATTTTAATTCTGAATAAAGCGAATAAGAAAAACAGAAATATTTTTTTCATTTAATCTCATATTACATTTCAATATCATGATAGATCTCCATTCCTCATTAATGAAGATTCTACTTCTCGCATTGGTTCAGACTTCGGTAACGATAATCTTTTCCAACTCCTCCAAAGATTTTCCTTTTGTTTCCGGCATCATCTTCCAAACAAAGAAAAAGAATGGAATCATCATAACAGCAAAAAACATAAATACATTTCCACCGCCGAAATTTGTAAGTGCAAGAGGAAACACCAAACCGATTATTGCATTCATAATCCAGTGTGTAAACGAACCTAATGATTGTCCTTTTGATCTTATTTTATTTGGGAATATCTCTGCAAGGAAAACCCATATTACCGCACCCTGCGAGAATGCAAAGAAGGCAATGAATCCTACAATGAATATTACAACGCCTGCGCTTCCGAAAAGTGATTCATCATAATAATGAAATGCAGCGCCGGCAAGTGAAAGGCACATTCCTACTGCTCCAATTAGCAGAAGAGTTTTTCTTCCAAACTTGTCTATAAAAAACATAGCAATGATTGTAAACAGCATGTTAGTAACACCAACAGCAACTGCTTGAAGCATTGCCGAGTTAGTGCTTGCGCCGGCTTTTTCAAATATCATCGGCGCGTAATACATAATTACATTTATTCCGGATAGCTGATTAAACACCGCCAGCAGAACCGCACACATAATTGCAAAGTTGTATTTCTTCTGGAAAAGTTTTGTTATTCCTTGTCCGGCTTCTTCCTTTAACGAATTAACAATATCGCTTAATTCGGATTCAACATTCGTTGCGCCAACTTTCTGTAAAACATCTCTGGCTTTATCAACAAGATTTTTCTTTACCAGCCAGCGCGGGCTTTCAGGTACAAGGAATAATAAAAGAAAAAATATTGCAGCAGGTATTGTCATTACGCCAAACATCCAGCGCCAATTGTTTACGCCGGTATCAACAAGCAAGTAATTTGAAAAGAATGCAACAAGTATTCCGAAGACGATGTTGAATTGAGCTACTGCAACTAATCTTCCTCTAAGTCTTCCTGGAGCTATTTCTGCAATGTACATCGGCGCCATAACCGATGCGGCCCCGATTGCGAGTCCGCCTAAAAATCTTGAAAGCAAAAGCATGTACCAACCTTCGGATAATGCACAGCCGATTGCTGAAAAGAAATACAATATTCCGCAAACGGAAAGAATGGCACGTCTTCCGAATATATCGCCCGGCTTACCAACTGCAATTGAGCCGAGGACAGTTCCCCAGAGTGCAATTGAAACTGTCATTCCAAGGGAAGCATCGGTTAATTGAAAATGCTGCGAAATAAATTTTGTTGTACCGGAAATGACTGCGGTATCAAAACCGAAAAGAAAGCTGCCTAGTGCAGAGACGATTGTTGCAAATAGTAGTTTTTTGTTCATTATTTTATTTTAAAACCTTTTGTCAATATTTATTCTTACTTACACCTTCGTTAAACCACTTAGCATTGTGATTAAAAAGTGGGAAACCAGGAACGGCGTTTCTTAAGGGGAAATGTGTCTTCTCAACTCCCATGCTACCTCCGAAGTATTGAACTTTGCTCAATTCTTTCCAACTAATCATTATTCTGTAATTTTTTATTACTTTTAGCAAAAATTTATTTACATGCTTTTGAAGTTTTTGATCTTGCAGTGTAGAATACAATTGATCGCGAATCTGGTCAAATGGATAAGGTGCGGCACTTTTAACTTCTATTAATTTTATAATAGCATAACTGCTGTCATCAACTTTTTTAGGCCGGGTTATTTGCCCGGGTTTTAATTTGAAAACAGATTTTCCCGCTTCGCCCCAGGTGTACGGTGTAATATAAATTCCGGGTTCTTTTTTATCTAAACCAACTTTGTTCAAACTGTATTTTTTAGCGAGAGAGAGAATATCCGCGCCCTTGTCTATCTTTTCAAATAATCTGTCCGCTAACTTTTTATCATGTACAACCAATGGAATAATCTTACGTCGTTCCGGTTCGATATAATTGTTTTTAGTCGAATCATAAAACGCAAGTAAATTTTGATTGTTCATTGATATTGATTTGCGATATTTATCCAGTAAAGCTTGGGCAAGTAAATTGTTAGTCCACATTTGGGATTGATACTTCACATAAAAAGAATCAGAAAGCTCTTTATTTTGTGCATCTTTTGCGATCGACTCCAATAACACTATTTCTTTTATAACACGCTGCAAACCAGACTCTAGTTCTTCTGGTGTATCATAATTTAAAGGATATGGACAGACAGCAAGCTTATTCCATACATCCTTTACTGTCCAAACCTTGCCGTCTTTAAAAACAATCATCGGCTTTTTAAACATATTATTCGAGTTTACTTTTTTAGTTACTAATTCTTGCTGAATAATTTCTGCACGATTTTCTTCCGGCAGCTGGTTGTTAAAGATGATTGGCTGCAACTGCTGTAGTAAAAATTTATATGGTCCAGTTTCTAAATTATACCCTTTATCTTTCATCAAAACATTGAGAATACTAGAAACAAGATAAAGTTTCTCCTTGGATTTTAATCTATCCAATATTGTTGATTTATAAAATCCGATATCTTCTTTAGCATAACGCTTGTCTGTTTCTGTTTTTATTAATTTAAAAACATAATACAAACTGTCGACTTTTATCGGTAAGGTTGTTTGCCCAATTTTCAGAGAGTAAACAGAATCTTCCACATTCTCAAGCGCTTCGCCGTATTCAAGTTTTTTTAGTATATGCTTTATACCCGGCTTTAGACCTTTCAAAATGCTGTTCCGAATCTTACTAGCCTCTTTCAAGCTTGGCGAAGTCCAATAATCGACATATCTAATTTCTTTAAGACGGTTATATCCTTTTTGAATTTCTTTTTCACTTACCTTTATCTTATCAGTCACTTCGGAGTTCATCCACTGCTCGTATAACGCTTCTTTATGATATTCTTCTGCCATTAATTTTACTTGAGGCAAATTATCAAGTTTTTCTTTTTTGGCTTCGTTGGCAAGAATAGTTTCAGCGATTAAAGTGCATGCCATATTTTCTTTTAGCTCGTCAAGAGGATAACCACTTTCATTAGGAAGAGGAAGATCATTCAATCGATCCTCAAATTCACGGAAGCCGATTATGTAATTATTTCCACCAAAGGTTCCCTGCTCATTGGCAAACTTGTATCCGCTTCTGGCAGAAATTTGAATTACAGTATCTTCATCAGAATTATGAGAATTAACCTCGGCTGAAAATGCGAACAATAAATGCAAAGGCAAAAAGATCAATAAAAGTTCAAAGAACACTACTCTATATTTAAACATTATTACATTTTTCATTTTATCAATAACATCTTCTTTGTTTCGAAATTATTCCCATCACTCAAACAATAAAAATAAACGCCGCTGCTCAGCTTTGTTCCATCGAATTTCACTTCATGGTATCCTGCCGTTTGTTCGCCGTTTATCAAAGTAGCAACTTCTCTTCCTAACATGTTGTACACTTTCAAAGTTACGTGTACCAATCCTTGCCGGGATGATAGCTGATAGCCGATAACAGTTGTAGGATTAAACGGATTGGGATAATTTTGTTCTAGTTCAAATTGTTGCGGAAGATATTTGCTAATATTTTTTACAGCAGTTACAACTTGCGGCATCGTAAAATAGACATTGAATACGGATGCACCATAACCATCCGATTTTATCCCGTCTTCAAATTTTAAATATATTTTGTGCCAACCCTCGTCAAAATATTTCTGAATATTAACGGTAAGAGTGGAAAAATTTGATAAATCATGAATATGTTTTGTTGAATCAGAACTCCATCGAAATACTTCCGTCCATGGGCCATCCGGTCCAGACGCAACACTTATTAAATATTCGTTACCAACCAAGCAATTAAGAAATAAATTTTTATCTCCGCCACTCATCGACAGAAGTGTGTCCAAATTAAACTGATAAATAATCTTGTCTGAATAGTTTGCCCACCTGTGGACGGAATTGTGCATAGTACCCGTATCGCCCGGAACTATATATGATAATTCCTGAGGGCTATTGTTCGGAATAAAACCAAATATTTTTGTTCTCGGTCCTAGGTTTTCTTTTATCAGCGAGACAAATTCATCCGGAGTAACAACTCTAACTGTGCTGTCCAATTGCTGGATACAACTAAGTACATCACTTACTGAGCGCGACCATGCATGAACCGGAATTAAGCTGTACCCATCCGATGAGTATATATTTTTAGAAGCGCTATTTAATATTTGAGCTAACGAAGCAGGTGTTTCGTATCCATCCCACAAGTTATATCTTCCATAAATTACAGGTTTACCGTCTACCCATTTGATTTTGCCTCTACCGCCGGAATAATCGCTAAAAAAATAATAGAAAATTGCATCTATATTATTCTGCATCATGAACGGTGCTAAATACTGGGTCGAGTCATTATTGCCAATAATATTCATAATTCTAAGATCAGCTTTTCCCATAAATTCGCTGGTTAGTTTTGCATACCCATCTAGATCTTGATATTTATCAGGGTATTCATATCCAAGCCCGGAGGCACCGGCAACAAAATAATCTCCGCCATTCTTACCGGAAGTTTCATTGTCATAAAAATATTTTAAAACTGTTGGGGCTAGTTCGCATAATGCAGGTGAAACTGTCCAGCCCAATTTAAGTCTACCTCTGTCGCTGCTACCGTACCATTTATTTCCTAAAAAGCCGCTCAATGTCCATTGGACATTATCTCCGTCCGTCATTAAAAAACATACTGTATGAACATTTTCTTTCGACAGTACAGAATCAACAGTCTTTTTTTGTTTATCTTCTACATTGAAGTTAGTAAGCGTGGAAATATTCGTTGCTTGGTCTGCGGCATTCACAAAAACATTGTAATTGGATGATTGCTGCACCAATTGAAATTCATCAAAGCCCCAGCCCAAGAGTGCAGCATTGGGATTGAATGAATCATATATTCTGTTAGCGCTGGAATCAAAAGAAGAATTATAGAAAGTGATCATTTTCCCGAATACGGAATAATCCGCTAAATATTTAAACAAGCTTTCTTTTTGAAAGCAAAAAATATTTTTGTTTACCAGGGCACCGTAATTATTAAAAAACCACGCATCATCTTTTCCGCGGACATCAGCCAGCATGTGAATTCCCAAAGATTCAAATAAGGCAATGTTGTCTTGCGTAATCGCAACAGAGTTTGTTATACCGCAGAGAGAGATTGCAGCATTTACCGAATTATCTTGAAGGTCGCAAACTATATAGTTTTTAATTTGATCTTTAAAGTGCTCTATAAGACCGGTGAAATTGCCGTCGTAAGTAGTTAATACATTTACTCCATAGCTTTTCTTTAGATCATTCAACCATATCATGTATGAAGGGGAAGAGATTCTATAAATTCTTGGCTTAGTTTGGGCAAGGATACCTTGCAGAGTTTCGATAGTTATAAGCTGGTTCAAGCTAAAATTTATATCGGTAACAGAATAGAGAGTATCCGGTTTAGCAGAAGCCGGATAGGGGCTGCCTTCAAGCCTATTGATGACTTGAGAATAAATTGAAATACGTAGAACAAGAAGGATAAAAATTGTCTTTTTCATGCTGCCTAATGTTTTATGTTTTGTTTAATTAGTGCAACAAATTCATCGGGAGGAACTACACGCACATTTTTATTCAGCAAGCTTACGCAATTAATTATATCATCAACCGAATGGGACCAGACATGAACATCGATAAGGCTATAACTTTGCTGCGAAGTAATATCCGTTGATAGAGAATTTAATTTTGCCGCAAGGCTTTCAGGCGTTTCATACTGCGGAGACCACAAGTTATACCTTGCTGTTATTACAGGTTTACCATTTAACCAGTAAATTTGTCCATTACCTCCGGCGTAATTTGAAAAGTAATAATAAAAAATAGCGTCAATTTGATCTTGATTCAGAAAAGGAAGCAAATATTTAGAGTCTATCGAATTTCCCAAAAGATTTACAATATGCAAATCAGCTTTTTTCATAAATTCATTAGTTAGTTCTGCATACCCATTTAGGTCTTGATAATTGTCAGGGTATACATATCCAAGTCCTGAGGGACCTGCAACAAAATAATCTCTGCCTCCTTCGGTTTTGCCTTCGCCGTCATAAAATTTTTTTAACACAGTCGGCGCCAATTCACACATAGCTGGTGAAACTGTCCAGCCGATATTTACTTTTTTTCGATCCGGACTGCCATACCATTTTGTGTTAGTAGAAAAATCATTTAGCAGCCATTGAACATTATCGCCATCCGTCATCAAGAAGCAAACTGTATGAACATTCTGAACCACTTGCGGATTAGTAATATAGCTTGCCTGTTTTGTTTCAACACCAAAATTTGAAAGCACCGAAAGGTCTTTGGCATAATCTGCGGCATGAACAATTATTGAGTGTTGAGATGCCGTCCGGACAAGATCAAATTCACTGCTGCCCCAGCCGAGCAATGGCGAATTGGGATTCATTTGAGAAAATACTTGTGAAGTTACCGGGCTGGAAGTGTTATCATAAAAAAAATACATCTTTCCGAAGATGGAATAATCCGAAAGAAAATTTGCTTTTTCCGGAGCTTGGTAGCATAATATATTTTTGTTGACATCGTTCTGATATTTATCAATGAATTGCTGATAAGTTTCGCCTGTTACATCTTCAATAAACGGAATACCTAAGTCTTTAGCTATTTGTTCATCGGTACCCGCAACTACAATTGCATTTTTTAATCCGGCTAAAGAAATTGCAACATGAACTGAAGGCTGGGTTACATCAGTTAAAATATAACCGTTTATGTAACTTTTAAAATGATTTAACAAACCTTTAAAATCTGCTCGATAAGAATTAATGACAACAACTCCGTAATTTTTTTGCAAGTCGTTAAGCCAAGTTGAATAACTATCGCTTGAACTTCCGACGCAATAGATGAGCGGTTTCTTTTGCGCGAGCACTCCTTGAAGACTATTGATAGTCAGTTGTTGACTGCTAGTAAAATTTGATTCATCAACTATAAATAATGTATCGGGCTTTTGAGAAACCGGATATGGGCTTCCGACAATCCTTGCAGGCTGTCCGGAATTTTGATTAACATTAGAATCGACTGGATTTGATTTCTGAGCGCAAGATAAACACAATACTCCAGGGACAATGATTAGCAATAGGAACAGATTTGCTAGATATAAATATTTTACTCTTTCTACAATCAAAAGTATAATAAATTTCATCATCAAACGCCCAATTATTCACTAACAAATTATCTAAGATAAATTCATAATAAAGTGAATGGAGAAATTACTTTCTCCATTCACCATCTTATTACATTATTTTAGGAGGATCATTTTTTTAACAGTTTGCTGTTGATTATAAAGCATTCTATATAAGTACACACCGCTTGCTAATTTTTGTCCTTGGTTATTGTCTCCATTCCAGGTAATCTGATAACTACCAGGTGTCTCAACGCCGTTAACAAGTGTTTTTACATCTTGCCCTAATATGTTATAAATTTTCAATATCACCTTACCTGAGCTTGGGATATCATAACTTATGACAGTTGAGGGATTGAATGGGTTAGGATAATTTTGACTTAGTACAAACTTATTCGGAATTGTGTTCTTTTCTTTTTTAATTCCGGTTACTATAACAGCTGGCTTTACTGAATTCAAAGTTACCATGTGAAGTGAAGGACCCCAGCCATCTTGCGGGCGACCATCTGTAAAAAACACGAAAACAGTATCCCATCCCATATTGTAATACTTAGAAAGATTAATTTCTAGAGTTGATCTATTTGCTTCACTGCGTTCTGTAATGCTTCTATTCTGATTGTACTGATAAACCATACTTAAATTTGGTGAAGTACTGCTAGTGTCTAATACATTATTTACCCAGATGACATACTCATTTGCAACATCAACCTGAAAGACAATGTTATTAACTCCACCATCTGCAGCTAACAAATCTTCTTTCCTAAACGCATAAGCAATCGCAGACTGCGCATCTGCCCAGCGATGGTTGCTATCGACGCCTGAACCCGTAAATCCTTGTGGATTTTCAACTAAATATTTTAATTCCGAAGCTGATTCCGGACTGCTAGGAACAAAACTATCAAAAGGATAATAAGCAAGAATTTGACGATAGTTTATTTTTACACCGGGGTTACCATTATCCCAGCGTACCGACGAGCCCCAACCGCCATCAGCTTTATTTTCATCGGAGAAGAAAAATACTACATGCGTCCAACCAGAATCAATATACGGCTGTAAAGAAAACATTTGCCATGCCGAATTGGATTCATCGTGTATTTGTTGAGTAGTATCGTTTTTCCCCGTCCAGTCGCCTAGATAATATTGTTGCGAATTTGAGTCCTTAGCTACAGTAATTCTCCATTCATTTCCAATATGTACATTAAAATACAATTCGGTATTTTTGGGAGCCTGGGTTTTTATACTTGTCAAGTCAAATCTATAACCGAATGAGCTATGGTAATCTGCCCAACGATGCTGGCTATCCGAGCCAGAACCTGAATCTGCAACAACATAAGCCTGATCAGCGGCTCCAGGTACAAATGAAATAATTGTTGAATCTGAATTAACGCCTTTATAATAGATTCTTATTCGGTCAAGCGAAGCTCCCCAACCGGTTGAGTCAATTCCATCAGTGAACCATACATACAAGTCTCCCGAACTTGCAAGTGGTATTTCAACATTAGTAACGTTCGACATATCATGAACCGGCTGACCTTTCTCGGACCAAACTGCGACTAATTTCTTTGAACTGTCTATTCCTGTACTAGTATTAATAACATATTCATTGCCCACATGAAAATCCATAAATAATTTTAAGCCAGGAGCCATCGCTTGGATTTTAGCTTGATCAAAATGATATACAAGCGTATCATGTCCATCTGACCATCTATGAAGTTGATCCGAACCTGAACCTTGATATGGCTTGGGTAAAACATAAGGCAAGTCGTCTTTTCCAGGAGTGAGAGTTTGTACTATCCCAAATGGAATTTGAACAACATTTTGTGTCCTCTTATCAAATATATTTGTTTTCAAACCCCAAGAAGTTGGATTGTTATCCACATCAGCATTACCAGTAATAAGCGCACCTCCCGATGCGCCGTCAATCAATTTAAACGCATACGGATAAAATGAATTGGGATCTACTTTAAAAACTCCATTAATTTTATTTGGTACAAAGAGATCTGCTTTTGATATCTGCGCTTGAACAACATATCCGGTAGCAGTTTTTGTAACGGTAACTTTTGAATTTGGTAATATACCATTCACTATTTGAGTTTCACTAATAGTTGGGGTCCCGGCAATATTTGTAACAACAAATCTATAATCAGGTTCAGCCATTTTACGGTATCCAGTAACGGCTGAATCGCCGGTAAATGCTGTGTGTCCAAAATTATTTAACGAATCGGAAATGTCATACGCACCAAAATAAAAAATTACCGAATCAGAATTGCTGACATTGGCATCTGTAACATTTGCTGCAAAATAAATATCATCCGGATCAAAACCAACACCGGCTGTACCACTTAAACCAGTTACATTTCCGAGTGATGTAATTCCGGTAGCACCATTTTGCAGTGTATCCCACTGTGTTAAAGAAGACCAGGAACTTATATCATTATTAATGTTGATGAATCCATCATCGCCTAACACAGCATTTACTGCAGTTCCCTTGTTCTCAGTATCATTGTACCATAATCCTACTTCTGCAACACTGGGTCCCCAGCCATCGTCGCTCTTTCCATCAAAAAAAGCTAAGTAGAGGTCGGTTGCGCCAATATCATAATATTGCTGTAAAGGCACATCTACCCACTGTGCATTACTACCATCTGTTAAAGGCTGAGTCCATGGCGGACCTGCGGCATACTGAGCTACTATCTGACCGCTATTAACGTCTGTCATAGGACTTTGAGATACTTCTACAACAAATTCATTTTGTAAGAAAAATCGCAAGTGCAAAGGATGTATACTTTGCTCACTCTGAAATTGTGCAAGGTTGAAATGATACTCGAACATATTAGTACCATCAGCAAATCGATGGTCGCCGCCATCTTGACCCTGGGCTGTTGGAACAAGAAAATACGCTTCAGCAGGGTTTTTAGTACATGGCACTCCACCATCTGTACGGAATC
This sequence comes from Bacteroidota bacterium, assembly GCA_023475265.1. Taxonomy (GTDB): domain Bacteria; phylum Bacteroidota; class Ignavibacteria; order Ignavibacteriales; family Ignavibacteriaceae; genus FEN-1297. The sequence continues at coordinate 53,478 of JAMCWE010000051.1, read as the reverse complement.
TGATATAAGGCTGCCATACTTTTACTTGGGCTTCTAAATGCCCACCAAGGAATAAAAGAGAGATCATTAAGGTATAAAAATATTTTTTCATACTTTACTCCATTGATTGTTGAGTTTGTTGTTAATTAAAAAACATCATTAGCACTAATGCTAAAAGATATTTATTGTTTAAGAATATATTTCAGAATCTAAGATTTACTGAAAACTGCTGTACATAATCAAAATATTTCATCTTAACGTATGCATAGTCAATTCCAATAAATTGATATTTTATTCCTCCGCCAAAGGACAAGCCTTCCTGGTTGTCCTGCAGTCCTAATGATTTGTAACCGATTCTAGCAAAAAAATGATCCATAAATCCGTATTCACATCCTACATTCACGCTGGAAAAATTATCGTTTGGATGAATGTAATCTGCAGCTAAAAGAACTTCTTGATCGCCTGATTTAATAACTTGGTATGATAATCCGAAACGAAGGCTTAAAGGTAAATCCCATTCTTTAGTATGCAGGTCAGCCATTATTTGATCATTGTTTCCAGCCATTGATGGATCAAGATCATGGAAAACGATGGCATCGACTCCTTGCATCTGCAACTTAGATCCAAAATTAAGTATGGACATTCCTAGTTTAATATTTTCCCATGGAAGCTGATACAAAATTCCCAAATCCATTGCAAATGCACTGGCATTCATTTCCCAAATTCTGCGATTGATATATTTAAATGTTGCGCCGAAAGAAAATCTATCCATTAGTTTTTTTGCATAGCTTACTCCTAACGCAACATCAGCAGCATTAAACTTTGTACCAATTCCATCAGGATAATCAACCGTTGTTACGAGCATGTATGGAGTTGTTAATGAGGTAACTGATATTCCAAAACTACCGGCTTCACCTAAATGAATTGCGCCAGCAGCATTAATGAATTTCATTCCCGCGAACCAATCGCTATAATTGAAAGATACTTGATTATCAGTGAACCAATCTAAACTTGAGGGATTCCAATACAATGCATTTACATCTTCCGGAATCGCAGTATAGGCTTCACCTAATGCAGTCGCCCTTGAGCCTACCCCAATTTGTAAGAATGGTGCTGCTGTAGTTCCTACTTTGGAGACTTCTTGACACCAGGAAAGGCTTTGCCAAATTAAAAACGCTGTAATGAATAGTATTAATCTCTTCATTTTCAAAATTTCTCCAAATATTTTTATTATTGAATTACTGCGAATGTTCCTATTTTTTGCCCTATACCTGGAGCATCAATATGATATACATAAATACCGAAAGCTACATCTAATCCGTCTTTAGTTGTTAAATCCCACGCTTCGCTGCCATTAGCTACGTTTCCTGAATGCTGAATCGTTTTTATCAAATATCCATTTTGAGTAAATATGCGTATTGTACATTGCGCAGGTAAATGATTAAAATAAATTTTTTGTTCACCTCTTCCTTGAAGAGCTGTTGGTTGTTCCCATTTTGCTGCTACTATGTACGGATTAGGAACCACTGATACTTCATCTAAAACATTGCTTCGAACCTGCTTGGTTTGACTGGCAGTTGTATTAAATTGAAATTTATCATTTGTTCCGAAGGGAGAATTAGTAACAAAAACGTATTTGTCGCCAGACTGAGGTATTCTGGGAGTAAGCGTTGTGTCAGCCGGAGCCGTAAATTGCAATTTATAAGAAAACTGGTATCTATTCGAATTAGTTTTTGCAAGTATTGTAATTTCATCCCCAATATCTAAATGTCCTTTCAAACTTGAGTTATTAGAATTGACATCTTTCGTTAACCAAAAAGGTACAGTATCTCCAGTGGTATTACTATAAATTTTGAAATAAACGGGATCAGTTTTTTTGAACTGGTACGATCCAGGTTGATCTGTCACTTCTAGTGTGAAATTCTCTGGATTCCATCCGGTACCTTTTAATATATTGACCTGTAAATTTTCAGGTCTGTTAACTGTCCAGCCTGAGTGTGCTAATATATATGGCATGTTTGGCTGGACATTTTGAAAGTTTAACAACATCCCATCAAATATTGTAGAAGACCAATTTAAACCTGGTTTCAAGGTTGAATCTATTGGGATAACCAAATTATTAAAAATTGTTTTACCCGTGGTTAAATCCTTAACAGTGTAACCATAAGTAAAGTCTTCACCAACATTATTTAATGAATCTGCAAAGCTTACTTCATAATTATTTGCATTAGGAATTACGCTTGGATCTATTACCTGAATTTGAACTTTCCCTGTTGTAGTTTGATTAGGCCCTGCAGAGTATGTAATATATCCATTTTCATCAGCATCCGTATGGCCCGAAACATAATTTGTAGCTGGAGGATTGGGAGTAACAATTGCCGTATTAGGACTTTGACTTACTAATTGATTATATGTATCATAAGTAAACGAGAAAGGACTATAAGAAGGCTCCATACTAACCAAATGCCTGTCTGTCCCTTTTAAGAAACCTCTATTTATAAGTATCGTATCCATTCCTGGGAAATATCCTCTGTCGTAAGCTAGAACAGCATAGTAATAAGTAACTCCATTTATAACGTTGTCATCTTCAAAAGAATATTTTAATCCGGAATCATTTCCTAAATAAAATTGTATACCTTTTGAATACTGATCTCCCAATTCTGAACCCGATGCAATTGGCGACATACCCTTAATTCCATCAATCAAGTCGAATTGTGCGAGTGGTTTATAATATGTCCAATCACCTTGCCCATCAGTAATAACTTTTGCTTCTGTCAACTGGGGATCTGTGCCACGTACGACCATGTAGCCTTCAAAGTTTTGTCCGTAAACCGGATTAACTGACTTTTCAGCTCTATTATCCCAATAGATCGTTACTTTATGGTCACCCGGTACAGCATGTACAATTGGCTGCAAAGGTGGTTTCGTAAATCTGTAATTGTTATTATAAATATTTTGAGAAGTGATTGCATTACGATATATAGTTTCATTATCAGGACCAAATATCCATACAGTAGAAAAACGTTCTGTCTGTTTAGAATCAAGGTCAAATGGTCCAGAAGCAAAAATCCACAGAAGGTTTGCATCGGCAATTGGATTCGAAAATATTCCGGGTTGAATTTGCGCCCAAATCTGATCTTCATTTCGTGCAACAACCGATCCATACGATGGGGCCGCAAATGAAGTTAATCCAATTTGGTCGGATTCATCTTTATCAAGAAAACCAAAATCCGGTTCACCTTGATCGGGTCTTCCATTTCCTTCAGTGCCATCTGCGTCCGGTCCTTTATAGTTAGGATCGAAAGGGCCAATGCCATCGCTTCCAACATCATCGAAATCCGGGTTCCAGTTACCGTTCTCATCACCGCTCCAATGCCATTTGGGGGGACCATATATTCCGACTGGACCGAAGATATACTGCCCAGCATCGTTGTCTCGTCTTTCATCCACTAGGCCATCATGATCATTGTCTATACCATCATCAGATATACCAGGACTTTCCAGGAATTTCCATGCCATGTAACCAGGTAATATATTGGGATACTGTGACCAGATGCCTTTATTTTGATAAGCATATGTTATAACCATACTTTCATTTATATCGTAGGAATCAACATCGTTCGTACTTCCCAAACCGCCTGGGTGAACATCAGCATATGCGCCAAAAAATATTGGTCGTGTATCTCTCCGGTAATCTGTTGGTGAAGTATTTGTTACTCGGAAGTGAATAAATACTTGGTCCTGGGCCAAAGGATGAGCCCATTCGAAGATTCGAGTTTCACATTGCAATCCAAGACCACGCTTAGTTGAATCATCCGGAAACGGATAATATGGATACTTGTCATTCCAATAATCATCCATAACATAGTAGGCTTCATCATCTGCATTAAATTGATTTTGACCAAAGTAGCCGTTCCACGTACCATCCCACGTTGCGTCTTTGCCAGGCCAAGATGCAGGCCAGGTTGTAGTATCTGCACTATGTGCAACTTGGGTGGTTGTATCTACAGTTCCGTCAGGGGAAACAAAATGACGATGCTCATTAGCATAACCAGGTAAAGGATTCCACCAATACTCGTGCCCATCGGGTGCCCGATTTGGATTTTCTGCATATGACTCGGAAATAACGTGATATTTTTTTCCGTCTCTTCCCACAACTTCGGAAGCAGCCAGCATCGTCATCTCGTGAATGTGTCCATGAAATGTTCCTTTCGGCCACACACCAGAGTAAGGATCAAGTAGTTTCCCGAAAATACCCCAATTACCAAATATTGATTGGACTTGGTTCGCCTGAATGATACCGGTTTTGCGGTATATCTTTTCACCACGATTCGGATCGATCCAATATGTACTGCCTCCATTATTTTGCGCTTTAATTACTGAAGGGAAATAAATTACTGTCAAAATTATTAGATATAGAGAAAAAACTTTTTTAATTAACATATATGCCAACCTCAGTTATTTACTTATTGCCGCTAATAATTATTAATAATCGAATTTGATACCCAACTCCACAAGACGGGGTGCAGGCTGGGATGCGGGGTTAAACGAAAATTCATACAGTGAGTTGAGATAATCTTCTGCCGCATGCCCTGCTAATTGCTGTGGGGTCAACTGCGGAAAGTATTCAGGCAATGTTTGATCAAACACGTTATCAACTCGTAAAAATAATTGCGCTGTTAAACTGGAAATTTTGAAATTCTTATAGACCTGCAAATCCATATTAAATTGGGATAGTCTTCTTCCGAGATTGAGGAGCTGCATATTTGTGGTCAGAAGATTGGAATTTATTGGAGTGTATGGAAGACCGGATTGGAATTTAGTTATAGTGCTTATTCCCCAATCCTTTCCCGATACATTTAAAATCCAGTTAAGCACATGCGTTTGGTCCCATGCCAGCGGTACAAGTGTTTTAGATGCTTCAGCTTTATTTGCGGCATCATAAAAAGCTTGTTTTGGATCGGAACCATTACCTTCAGCAACTTGATAAGTATAATCAATATTGGATGAGATCATTCCGGTTTGCAGCAAATCAAAAGCTAAGGTAATTCCCCATACGCTGCCGTAATCATAATTCACATATTGACCATATTGAACCTGGTCGAATGTTTGATAAAGTTTTGTGCCCGCTAAGTTCCTAATATCTTTATAATAGCAAGTCGCATCTAAAATTAAATTGGGCGTAAGCTTTTGCTGCAGTCCTATTTCATACGAAGTTGTTTTTTGGGCTTCAAGATCGGCATTACCAATAAACGATTCAAAGGTTCCAACAACTTTAAACCCAGGATTTTCATACAACCTTCCTAATTCAGGCATTTGGAAAAATTCTCCAAAGGAAGCATGCAACGATCCCGCATCTGATATGGGAAAGGCAAATCCAATTCGAGGGCTCAATTGCATTTTCGGTTTCACATAACGAAATGCCTGGTCAAAAGGCCTTCCCTGTGAGTTGGAAGGATCTCCCAAATTTGTAGGCACATAAGTCCTAGCATCAAAATAATCGAATCGAAGTCCAGCATTCAAAATAAAATCTTTTACTTCAACTTTATCCTGTGCATATGCGCCCGCTTCCACAGGCTTGTGGTCATAAGCATTATGATCGAGTGCCGTTAAAGGATCTATGGCAAGCTGAAAATTTGTTTGTGGATCTTTTCTTACTGAAAAATCTTCCTCCTTTAACTCATATTGCCTAAATTCAAAACCCAATTTTATTAAATTCGCTTTGTTTACTTGACTAGTTAAATCATATTTTATTGCCTTTGTATAGCTTTTATTATATTGGAAATTTGGATCAACACCACCAACGTTAAATATATTTGCCGGAACATTTAGATTGTATTGAAGCTCTGTAAAATATCGTAGATCGAACGGATCAGTATAGACAGAACGTTCATACCTGGTTGCATAATAGGATAGTTTTAGTTCTTGAAAAGTACTATTGCTGATTACATGTACTAGCGAAAGGAGATTATTATACCCCCAATTTCTATTGGTAGGATCGTAATCCGGATTGTATTTATTAAAATGATCATAACTTTTCCATCTCCCATAATCAGCGGTTAAGCTGTATGATATCTTAAATCCAGTAAAAATAGACGAGGTTATCTTACCAAAATAAGATACCGATCGGGAACTGTTCATGGGTACAAGTGCATTGTCTCCTCCATATTGAATTTGCCATAGGCTGGGATTTGTATTGGAAAAGTCGGCAGTATCACTAGGTGCGTGTAGTCTACTTCCATACAGCCAGCCTTGCTGATCAGAAATTCGGGTTGATAAGAAAAAATGCGTACTACTAATAAAAGGTAATGGCCCTCCAAGAGTTCCCTCAAAATATCTTTCGGCTAAAGATCTTTGTTTTTCTATATTATAGAATAAGTTGTTATGACTCGTAGCATAGTTGCCTGAATAAGCATTTACAGTACCTTCAAGCTTATCGCCGCCTTCTTTTGTAACAATATTTACAATACCGGACATCGCTCGCCCATACTCGGCATTAAACGTCCCGCTTATTACTTCCAATTGTTGTACGTCATTATTCTGTACATCCACGGCTAACCCGCCGCCAAAAGGATCATCAACAGGCATTCCATCTACTATATATTGAATTTCAGATGATCTGCCTCCTCTTAAATGCATCCCGCCGTTTGGATCCTGGGTCATTCCCACCTGCAATGCAAGAATATCGCTAATATTTTCGACAGGTAATTTTTGAATTTGATTAAAGTTAATTTGCTGCGAAGTTGCAGTTAAATCTTTTATGATGCCTTCTTTCTTTGCAACTACAACAACAGCATTTGTTTGAACTCCTTCGGGAGATAATGAAAAATCAAGACGCCTAGTTCTGTCAATATTAACTACAACTTGTTTTTCAATTACCGTACGATAGCCCACATATGAAGCTTTAACTACATAAACTCCAGGCGGAATATTTATTATAAAATATGAACCGTCCAAATCGGCTGCGGCACCCAAGCTTGTGTTTTCAATTAGTATGTTAGCTCCCACTAAAGGTTCGCCGGTTTTTGCATCTATTATTTTCCCCGAAATTTTCCCTGTGGTTCCACACCAAATTACTCTTGGGATAAGAAACATGATAAGAAATAAAATAATGGTAGATTTTTTCATCAATAGTATCTCTTTTTATGTTGGATGTTCATTGAAATTAGGTTTCGAGACTATATATACATTTAGTAATTATCAACAAATTATTTTAAGAAAATTCTTTTATTTATGATCTTCATATTATTCAAGGACAAATTGCTTAATAATAATGATGTTATAAAAAGAATGGTTCTAAAATAAAAGATTTATTAGATAGTGTCAACATTTATTTCAATAATTATTAGTTTTATTAATTACACTTGCATAACTAAGATGATTTATAAAAAATTGTATATATACAATTTTTTATAAATCGATTACTAAATCTTGCTATTATGATGCATTTATCATATTTTATTATTATATTAACAGTTATAAAATATATACAGTTCAGAAAGATATTATCAATAAGTAAAATATGCTGCTTCTTAATAAAATAGATCTAATAATGATTCTATCTTATTTCATGATTCTGATAATTATCGCATTGTATTTTAAGAAGAAAGCTTCAAGGAGTTTAGAAGATTACTTTTTGGCGGGGAATAAATTACCCTGGTGGGCAATGGGGATTTCCGGAATGTCCTCATATGTAGATATGGCTGGAACTATGTTGATAGTTTCATTCCTATATATGTTAGGCCCTCGCGGACTATATATAGAATTTAGAGGGGGTGCTGTTTTGGTGCTCTCTTTTATGCTTCTCTGGTCTGGTAAGTGGCATTATCGTTCAAAATGTATGACTGGTGCGGAATGGATGGAGTATCGGTTTGGTAATACATGGGGTGGACAGTTTGCAAGGATTATTTCTTCATTTGCCGTTATAATAACTACCATTGGTATGTTAGCATATTTAATAAAGGCACTTGGTATATTTGTTGCTATGTTCTTCCCTTTTACTCCTGCAATGTGCTCACTTATAATTATATGTATAGCTACTCTTTACACACTAATTTCCGGTTTTTATGGTGTTGTATATACTGATTTGTTCCAGTCTATTATTGTTATTTCTGCCATTATTTTAATTTCAACTATAGCAATTTTTAAAATTTCCAGCATCAGCAATCTGGCAACACTCGCTGAAAAAGTAACCGGAAATTCAGAATGGCTCAGCTCTTCATTGAAATGGCATGTAACGATGCCTAAAGGATACGAAGCATACGATGATCTTATGATACTTGCATTCTTTTACTTTATAAGGAATATGCTTATTGGGATATCATCCGCAGGGGCAGATCCAAAATACTTCGGGGCTAGAAATGAAAGGGAATGCGGTACACTAAGTTTTTTATGGACTTCTTTGATGATGTTCAGGTGGCCAATGATGATGGGTTTTGCTGTTCTGGGAATTGTTTTAGTAAATAATTTTTTTCCTAATCCAGTTGTATTATCTCAAACAGCGGATTTCATAAAATTACATGTACACAATTTATCAAGAGACGGTTGGCCGGATATAATTTCCAGCATTAAAAATTATCCAAACAGTTTTCCGCCGGAATTGATCAATGGAATTAAGCACCTTCTTCATGACAACTGGCAATCAAAATTAAATCTTCTCAGTTATAATGGAACGATTAATCCTGAGAAGATTGTACCTGCTGTAATTTTATTTAATATCCCGGCTGGTGTAAGAGGGTTTCTTCTAGTCGCTTTTGTTGCCGCTGCCTTTTCTTCTTTTAATTCAAATGTTAATACGGCGACAGGATATTTTACACGGGATATATACCAGCGTTATTTACGTGTAAGAGCACACAATAAAGAGTTGATCTTAGCTTCATATGTATTCATTGTGTGCATGGTTTCAATAAGCTATATATTAGCATATAATTTTCAAAGCATAACACAAATTTGGGGTTGGATTATAATGGGATTAGGAGGCGGTTTAGCTATTCCTGCTATGCTTAAATTTTATTGGTGGCGTTATAACGGGAGCGGTTTTGCAATCGGTACTTTGGTTGGCATTATTACGGCAATAGCTCAGACAAAAATTTTTCCTGGTCTATCTGACTGGCAGCAGTTCCTTCTAGTTTCTTCTGTTTCTCTCATTGCTACAGTAATAGGAACGTTTCTAACTTCACCTACAGAGGAAACCACTTTAAATAATTTTTATTTGAATACTAGACCATTCGGATTTTGGAAACCATATAAAGATAAATTAGATCCAAATATCAGGAAAACAATGGAACGGGAACATAGAAACGATCTTATTTCTGTGCCCTTCACTTTAGGCTGGCAAATATCGCTTTTTTTATTGCCAATGCAACTTATGATTCAGGCGTATAAACAATTTTATATAACTCTTACTTTGTTTATCATATGTATATCTGGAATGTATTGGTTCTGGTATAGGAATCTGCCTCCAAAAGAGAACAAAGCTTTCAATAATAAAATAATATAGAAAAAAAATTATAAAACTGATGCAAAAGAAATAATACAAGTGAGGAGAAATAAAAATGAAGAAGAATGGGAAAAAATATAAAATTCTAAGAGATGAGATGCTTGATTATATCAAGAACAATAACTTGAAACCAAACGACAAATTACCGACAGTCAGAGAAATTATAAAAAACTTTGATTTTAGTTACGCTACTGTACATAGAACTCTTATCGAGATGGAAAATGAAGGTATCATAACTAAACGACAAGGCAAAGGATTATATGTTAACAGAATAGAGCCTCAATTCAGTAGTAAGCAAGTAGCTTTGATAATCCCTGGACATTTTAGTAGCCATAAAATTTTTATCGACGTGTTGACCGGGGTAAGAGCAGCTCTCGAAAAAGCAAAAATTGGCTTACTGATTTCCATTTCAAATATGAGCCATGAAAAAGAAAAGGAAACAATAGATAAACTTATTTCAAGACATATTGATGGAATGATTATTTTTCTTGAAGACAACTATAGAAATGATTATTCACATATAGTAGAACTCAAAGAAAGAAATTTTCCGTTTGTTTTAATAGATAGGTATATTCCTGAATTAGAAACTGATTACGTTGTAATTAACAATAAAGATGCGATGTTAAGAATTTGTTCCTATTTAAAGTATAGCAGGTCATGCGATAAAATATTTTTTATACCTGAATACGAAAGTTCTATGAATATTTCATCATCTGAGGAGAAAATAATCAGCTTTGAGAATGCTATCAAAATGTTATATGGAAATGATTCAGGAACCATAATGCAACTGGATGATCTTGTAGATAACATAGAGAATTTAAGCAAATCTTATAACAATATTGGTATAAGTATGAATCATGACGCTATGGTTACAGAATTATTGAAATGCCTTCACGAAAAAAAAATTGAGATGCCTGCAAACTGCCACATCTTCGGATATAACAATAGTTTTGAAACGCCAATTTGTCCTACCGTTGAACAATTTAATGATCAAGTGGGATTTAAAGCAGCCGAGATATTAATTGATAAAATGAATAATCCGAATAATAAAATTGTTCAGATCAAAATAGAACCCAAATTGCTAATACCCGATGCTAATGGCAATTATACATTAGAAAATTAATCCCTTGTTCGAAACAAAAATGAGTTGTGAAAGAAAGTTAGCTTAAAAATTATCTTTAGATGATTGTAAAATCACTTACAATAATTCAGTCGAATTCTAACTGGTAGTGATTAGCAATGCATAGCATTAAAAACATTCAATAAAATTTATTTTATTACTCATCGCTGAAAAAGTCATTGATTTGTGATAAGAACAAATGACCTATCATTTAAATTCGGATTTATAAGAAAATATTTTTTGATAACTGATTTTTCAGCCATTTCAAAATTGGCAAAAAGAAAACTGCATAGAGTTTTCTTAAGTTGAATCCATATGCTTATAACACTGCATTGATATGATCGCCATCCTCACTTTTCAGTAGGTTTCTCTCAAGTCTATTATCCGATTTTAAGTGTCCGAATACCGGTTCTATGGTAATTCAGTCAACGCTGTTACGACTCAAGTTTGCATTGCTATTTCTGTTTATGTCCTTCTTGCTGTCATAAAGAAAAAATTAAAAATTGAGCACTCACTCTACACTTTTTTGCAATTAATAAGTGTATTCATATTTGAAAAACAACCCATTATTTCAATATTTTCTGACTCGGATTACAAAAATGAAATTAACTATAGTCCTAATCAATTATCTTTATTCAACTTATAACCGGACAGTAGTGATGATTGTTATATTTTTACCGCTTACATCCCAAACGTTTGCAAAAATACGTTTTTAACTTTTTTTGTTTTATTTAAATAAAATGAGATAGTGAAAAAGTATAATGGCATTCCCCTAATCAACCTTTATGCTAATTGCGATATTAATGAAGTATAATTAAATTTTTTTTATTCTAATAACAAAAAAACTAACGCCAATCCGGCATTGTTCCATTTGTAATTATTTTCGATCTATGGCTTCCATCAGCATTCATTATCCAAACGTCCGGAAGTGCTGACCCATCATTTGGACAGTTTGTAAATATAATTTTTGATCCGTCTGATGAATATCTCGGATTGGCATCGTTTGTTCCAGCATATTTATTGAATGATAAATCAACAGTATCTTTTCCACCCACAGAAATAGAAAATATGTGCGACTCTAGTGAACGTCCTTGAGAATTTTGATAATCGGTAATATCATATGTATATAAAACTTTTTTCCCATCAATTGAAAAAGAAGGATTATCTAATTTGCCCTTCATGTTTCCAACTAAAAGATTAAAGTCGCTTCCGTCTGCATTCATCAAATAAATTTCCGAGTCATAAACGTTTATTCCAATTGTTTGAACAACGATTTTATTCCCTACTGAGGTCCAATCGCAATCTTTAAAATTTCTATTTGGAGGTGCATTTGCAATTAGCGTCAAATTTGTGCCGTCCATATTTATTCTATATAATTTATCGTAATGTGGATAAATGATATATGCCCCGTCCGGTGACCAGCAAATACCCATACCGTAATTATTATAACCGGCTACAGAAATAGTGCTAACTTTAAATAGTCCTGAACCATCTTTATTGATGGTATATATTTGAGGCTCTACTTCAATATCAGTTGTGAATGCAATTTTGTTATACCTGGAATTCATTCTTGGATACCAATTTCTATTTTCTGTACTTGTTAGTTGAACTAGGTTATCGCCATTTATATCGGAAGAAAAAATTTCATAGCTGCCATTTACTAATTTAGAAAGGACAATCGGATTATTCGGTATTGATTTAGTTTTGAAGCTCCAAATTTTACCATATACTTTTGCAGTATCTCGCCCCTTCGCAATTACCTGCCAATAATATGTTGTATTATAATTAAGATTTTTTATACTAACATTTGTATCAACTATATTAGATGCTATTTTATTACTCAATGTTGTTCCGGATTCCATTAAATAAACATCAAACCATGTTGTATCTATACTATTTTTTGAAGAAGATTGGTTGTACCAGGATAGCGTTATTGATAATGGTTGATTTTCAGCTTGATCTGCCGGGGCATAATACTCAGGCATTCCCGGAGAGGTATAGTCAGAATTAATATTTAAAAATATTACAGCGTCTGTTGTTTCACTATTGTTTATTGCAATTGAAACTGAGCCTTTACTATAACCGGATTTGTTTGCAGTAACAACATAATTACCTACAGGAACATTTTCTATTTTAAATTCACCATCACCATTCGTAATTATTGCATTGGATGGAGGACTGGTAGTTACGCTAGCACCAGATATTTTTGTTTTGCCGTCTGGGCTTAAGACAACACCCGATAAATTGCCGTAAAGTATAGGTTCAACTGTGTTTTCACTACATGAAGGAATTATGAAAAGTATTAGCAAAAGGAAAAAATATTTTATTTTCATGACTATTCTCTAAATTTATTTTAATAAAACTTACTGATCTAAAATTCTATTAGAATATTTGAATTATCTGTTCAGAAATTTTCGTGAATATTTTTAGCTATTAATAATGCGCATTGGTTATTATCATATGCATCCCATTACCTTTTTGAGAAATTATATAATGCTTTGTATTAATGTTGTTCTCTTTTTGGACTATCATATTATTCTCACCTTGCTGCGTGAAATAATAATTCTTATTGCTTACCTCTAAATCTTGTGAGATAAAATTGTTCAACCCTTTTTGCATGAAGACAGAATTATTATAGTCACCATTTACATTGACTAATGCTGAATTATTGGTCCCATCTTGTTCAATTAGATTATTGTTTCCACTTCCATTCTGACTTATAATTGCCTGATTGTTTCCAAAGGACTGAATAATTTCACCAATGTTCCCAAATCCACCTAATGCTTTAACTTGAGTTATATATGCCTCATTATTATTTCCTAGTTGACTTATATTCGCTTCATTACTTTCAATTAATAAAGTATTGCTAATTCCAAAATTATTTCGGTTTTCAAGAATAGTTTTGGGAAAATTGTTATCAGAATAATTGAATAGGTTTGGCTGGATACTAGTTTGTCCAAAAGTTTCACTAAAAATTATAAAAGGCACTAGAACTAGAAAGTAAACAATTCTATTTATCATTATGTTTTTTCGGCAAAAAATAATTACTGTTAGAATTACTATCTCGAATATTCTTGATTTCATTACTTATCTTTTACTTTGTTAAATCTCGAAACAAAAACAATTAAACAGAACTAAAATTTTTATAAAATAATTTTGAACCTCACAGGATAATTCCTGTGAGGTTCATTAAGAATTAATGTTGAGAAACAGTTGCAAAATTTAGAGCTCCTGTTTGTAACACATGAGCAGCATTGCTGTTAGTAGTTTGTGAAACTCTGGCTTCGTTTGAATCGCCACCTTCTTGTTTTACTGTGGTTAAATTCAAATTGCCGGTTTGTAACACAGATGCTAAACTAAAATTAACTGATCCTAACAATCCTTCTTCAATTGAAGCTGTATTATTGTCACCGGTTTGATCGGTTTTTATTTCGTCACCGGAAACACCGTTATTATTACCGAATGATGTAACTAATGAATTGTTATTTTTACCAATTTGATTTTGGATAGCAAAGTTATTATTACCAATCTGGTAACCATAAGCATAATTCTGTGCTAATGCAGCTCCGCCTGATTGAAAATGTGTTAGTGTATTACTATTTCCATCCTGAACAACATCCGAAACAGCAAGATCTGACTGTTGAACATGTGCACTATTAGTACTTCCCATCTGTTTAATAAAGCTTTCATCATCAACACCTAATTGGCTAATGAATGCAACGTTACTATTACCCTCTAATTGATCGATCCAAGCGTTTCGAAAAGAAACAGCTGAATGAGAAGCATCTGCTTGGAAAATAGTTGCTAAGTCACCATTTCCGATTTGAGCAACACCTGCATTATTATTGTTCCAGGTTTGGGTTATCATTGCACTATTATTATTTCCGTGCTGTGTTATTCCTAATGCTTCCATTGGAGCAGCATAAGTTAATAGCGGACTAGTATTAGGAACTGTGAAAGCATGCATTATTTGGACATTATCTATATTATTATCTCCTGTTGAAACTACGGTAGCCAAGTTCATTGTACCAAGTTGATCAACAAGGACAGCATTAGAGCTACCAACTTGAGTTGTTAACGCAGTATTAACTTGAGCAAAAGAAACACTGGCGAACAACAAAACGACAAACGCACTTAAAATTAACTTTTTCATTTTAATTTCCTTTTTTATTAAATGTTAAAAATTATTTTTACAAAAAATTTACTTGTGAACACATTTAATATCCCCAACAAAAATTTTGCTGGTAATTTTCCAACTATCCTATTGACTTAATATGTTTTTCTAGAATGATATATTTGAAAAATCGACATTACTAATTCAATATTCATACAATCACTTTTTAAATAATTGAAAAAAAATATCAACAAATACTTTTTCAATTCTTTATCAATAAAAAGTTGAGAATTATTAAATAAGAACTAACCAATAATTCGAACTCAATAAATTTGTTTTCAATAAATCATATTATTAATCAATATGAATTTATTTAAACTGTTCTCGATATTTTTTATTGTTTATAATTAAAATTATTTTATTTAATTTTAATTAAACATTTAAATCTTAGGTGGCGTTAGGGTTCCGGTCAAACTATTCTATTTTTCTGTAGAATAGTGGGGCTCTTTCGCTACCTTTTTACAATACAATCTATCGGAAATTGTATTATAAAAACTTTGAATGTTTTTTTATGCCTCCTTTCCTTCAAAGAGTTTAATGGTAATAAAATTATTAACTATTCAATTATATTTTTATAATCATCCTCCTTTCAATTTTTTCATATTATGTCGAATTAGAAATAAATGTTTATTCCGAAGCCGCCTTTCCAGAAGTAATCAAAAAATTTACCATTGCTTAAACCATCTACTTGGTCACTTAATATATAATGGTTTGTTAATTCCAAACCCAAACCAATATTATCAGAAAATAAATATTCGATTCCTGCACCCCAAACAAATGAAGGAAAATTAGAATAACTCAATGTGATTGGGTAGGTTTTGGATTTTTTTGAATCTTCTCTAATTAACAATCCTCCACCAAATATTAGAAATGGTGATAAATCAAAACCTGGTAAAAGATAGTAGCTGCCACTAATCTCTAGAGAATGAAATACAGAGCTAAAAGAATTCTTTGCGGACAATATTCCGCGACTATAACTTATATTAAGAAATAAATCCTGCCATGTATTAATTTTCAAATCCACTTCTCCTAATCCATTAAATTCTCTGTGTGAATAATCGCCAGAATAAATTTGACCGCCTAGATTCAAACCAATTCCAAAAGAACCTCGTTTTTTTAAATACTCTCTTCCAGCATAATCTTTTTCCTCGATCTCATTTTTTTCTTCCAGATAATTTTTTATTGAAGAAGATGATATGTCCGTAGAATCTTTCAATTGCCAAAGTCCATCCATAATTCCTTCGACAATTAAACTTTGAACTGCTTTTTCAACAGCTTGAGTAACGCATATATCTGTTGGTTCGTTATAAGAAAAGCCTGCTTCCGCCTGCAATATTCTACTGTATTCTACATATTTATATAAACCAACATCTACTAATTGTGATAAGATGGTTTTAGTTGTATAAACAGTTTTCAAGATTCGTCCGTTTTGAGTGGATATTGCCCTTAGATAAATAGTTATTCTATCTTGACGATATTGGCCCGATAAACTTATACCAAAATATTCTATTCCTTCACCACCAGTTAAAACATCGGTATCATAAGAAATAATTCCACCTTCCAATATTATTCCCGCATATAATAATGGAGGTAAATCAGGTAATTTTTTACCATCTTCATTTAAATAATTATCCCTGCTAGATCTAACAATTTTACGTTCGTTTAAAAGATCTGATAATCCTTCCCTTTCAATTGGAACAAACCATTTGGAATCCTCCAAAGCTTTTATTAGAATTGATGTGGCGCCTTGAGTAACAGCGGTTGAAAAACTGCTCGCTGTTGATGAGGATTTATATTGACCTGTTTGATCTCTAAATTTATAAACTGCAGCAACTATTTTTTCTTTCGGAATTGGTAGAGAAGTTAGTTCAAAATTTGTTGCTGTCTTTGAACCAATTTTAGCTTTAGAAACACTAAATGGTTCAAGTGAAGCACAGCTCATCAAGCCGAAACAAGATACTACAGAAGCGACAACTAATATTAATATTTCTTTTGTTTGCATAATTTTTTAATTGTATTTCAATAAAATGGCACAATAATATTTGTTTGATCTCCAGTTGAATTATCTAGAATATTTATATGAACACCATCGCTTGAAGGATTTATGTCCACTATATAATTTCCGACTTCATAATGACCTTTCGTAAGATTATCTTCACCAAAAACAGATTTTATAATCTTATTAGATAACTGACTCAAAATTTGATTATTTAAATTTTGAGAAAATTGATCTAGGGAATTTGAATTATACATATTGTAATAGTTATTATAAGGATTAGCTGTAAATCTATTTTCAGCTTGAGCTAATGCAAGCATCCATGAGCCATTAAATGAACTGCCTCCGAAAGATGGATTGATGGGTGTATATACTAGCTGCTGGGCGAATAAGACATCGCTTGAAAAGAGAGTAAATAACATTAAAAACAAAATATAAAATTTATTTTTTTTCATATCGGCCTCATTTTAATTTTTTCAATTATTAAAATATCCCTGTTCCTTTAAGATCTTTACCTTGTAATTCTTTTTGGATTTCTTCATAGTTTTCCAAATAGACAAGCGCAATATTTACTCCTTCAATAGCGCTCTCTTCTATACTTTCATATCTTGGTTGAATTAATTTTTGGTAGATATCGTTTCCGTCTATTTCTATAACAACTAGAGTGCCTAATCGCGGTAAAACTTTTTCTTCAATTACAATTGTAAAGCTGTTATTGTTTTTAGGCGGATTCCAGTTATAATTAAAAAGATCAAAAAAATCTTTCCCTAATTTGCTTTGTGTCTGATCAACTATTATTGATTCAATTTCCACATCGTTTCTAATTGAGCAATCTCTTTTATTAAATGAGGAATCTGATATTATATTTATTTTTGATTGATTATTCTTTTGCACTTTTGAAGAGTCGTTAAATATTTCACTTTTTTTATTAGGTAAAGATGTTTGTAGATTTTGTTCATGTGTTAAAAGATCGGGGACAAGATTCTCATGGATATTAGTATAATAGTATTTGGAAAAATTATAATCATATAGCAGTACAAGATTTGAAATCCCAGATGCATTATTAGATTCATCAATCGCAAACATTTTTAAACTATCTTTGGTTTGCAATCCATGAATAACATCAGCTTTATATTCTTTGCACTTTACAACTAAATAAAATAATGAAGAGAAAATAGCATTAATATTTAAATGTGATTCAGATTTTGCTGCAAAGATCATGGAACAATTAAAAAAAATAAATAAAATTAAAGAGCCTACTTTTATCCTAGACATTATAATTTCCTTCTTTATAAAAGCTCCCACTCATGTCAAGTTTAAATAAATTATTTAGGTTTTTTGAAATTTTTTCAAAGTCAAAAAGTAAAATTTTTCTGTTTTGATATATCAAAACACTTTTTACATATTCTTTATCAATGTCCATTATAATATCTATTGATTTATCCATAAACATTCGGTCCATAGTAATTATTTCAGTAACTCTATCGACAAGAAAGCCAAATTTTTTATTATAAATTTCAAATAATATTATACGTGCACCGTTTTTTAATTTAGTAACGTGGTAATTGAACATTTTATGAATATCAATTATTGTATAAGTAAAATCTGCAAATTTTATTTCATTCATAAATTTGTTTTTTGAAAGTAAAGCAAACTCATTAAGATTAATTATTGCCGAAATATTTTTCATATCTGCACAATACTCCTGGTTACTTAATTTAAAAATTAATAACCCGCTTATCCCGATAAATGAATCTATATTTATAACCATTATAACTTTCAAAAATCATTTTAAGTAGTTTGGAAAATATTGTTTCCGATTTTTTAACTAAGTAAGTGCAAATAATATGCCCGCTTATAATTATTTGTTTTTATACGATAATGTTCGCTTTACTTTAGCTGGCTTGAAGAAAGGATTAAAATATTGGACTATACGTACGTATAAGATTTTGACACTGAAATAATTCTACTGAGATGATCTCGTCAACCTATTTAATTACAATTCGTTATTGATATTAAAATAATGAAATACAAATCTTTGCTGATTAAATATACAGAGAGTGTTGATCAAGAAGGGATAATTGAGAGTGCTTTTATTTTATTATATAGAGTTTGTCTAGAAACCTTTAATAGCTTAGCTGCTTCCTTTTTGTTCCAATTAACTTTATCTAAAATATTTTTTATATGTTCTTTCTCCATCATAGCTAAGCTGGGATCTATTAACTCTTTTCTAGTATTATTTTTTTTAATTTTTCGTAACAAAATATTTTCTTTTTCTAATACTTCGCCTTTTGCTAAAACAACTGCTTGTAAAAGGATATTCTCCAATTCTCTTACGTTACCAACCCATTCGTAATTTTGTAATATCTCAATTACTTCATACGGTATTTTATTAACATTTTTATGTAAATCTCTATTTATCTTTTTTAAAAAATGTATAACAAGATTTGGAATATCTTCTTTTCTTTCTCTTAGCGGCGGTGCTGAAATTTTAAATACATTTAATCTATAAAATAAATCTTCTCTAAATTTGCCTTGTTGAACAAGCTCTTCTAAATTTTTATTTGTTGCTGTTATAATTCTTGCTTTCATAGGTATAGTGGTTTCGCTTCCTATTCTTTCAAATTCTCTTTCTTGAATCACTCTTAAAAGCTTGACCTGTAAGTTTTGGGAAATGTCGGATATTTCATCTAAAAATATTGTACCCTGTTCAGCTAATTCAAATTTTCCTTTTTTATTTTTTAATGCACCTGTAAAAGATCCTTTTTCAAATCCAAATAACTCACTTTCAAGTAAGGTTTCAGGTAAAGCGGATAAATTAACTGGTATGAATGGAAAATCTTTTGTTACTCCTGAGTTATGAATTACTCTGCTAATTAATTCTTTCCCGGTGCCACTTTCCCCTTCTATAAGTACATTTACTCTTGTAGATGAAACTTTACCTATTACTTTTAAAATTTCTTTTATTTTAAAATTCTTCCCAACAATAATATTTTCATCATCTTTATTTAACAGTTCAGATGAAGTAATTTCCAATCTCTTACTTAAATAATAAGTTTCAATTGCATGGGTTACTATGCTTTTTAATTTACCTAAATCCAATGGATTTTCTATACAATCATACGCGCCAATCTGCATAGCCTCTATAATTGAATTCATATCATCGAAAGCGGTTATTAAAATTATTGGAACGTTCTGATCAATTTTTTTTATCATCTTTAACAAAGTCATTCCATCTAATTTAGGCACTTTAACATCAGTAATTATTAAATTTGGTTTTTCTTTTTCAAAAAGTTGGAACCCTTTACGCCCATCAAAAGCGAGAATAACTTTAAAGTTCAATTCATTCAAAAAGATAACCAATGTTTCTGTGACCAATTTATCCGAATTGATAACTAGTATTTTCCCTTTTTCCATTTAATCCTTTGAATTAAGATTTATGAAAATATATTTCACTAAATATTTTTTTCTATTTACCATTTTTAATATTAATACCTAATAGGACAAATTTATTTTTAATTGTGACAATACGAAAAATGACTAGACGTTTTTCTGAAGTTAGATTTGTTAGTGAGTTTATTTTTATCATTTGGTTTCATTTATCTTTTTCCCAAATTCCCCACTCAAAATCAATAAAAATATAAAGAATTATTTATCTAATATCAAAAATAATCTCTCCATTATAACAAAATTAATTCGAAATTTACTTTCAGTTAAATTTTGTTGACGATAATTTTTGAAATGATATATCTTTTAAAAAACTTAATCAGAATTATATGAAATACACTAAATTATATTTCTAATTGATATTCATACCTAAGTGTGTTTGTTCATTGTTCCTAATCAATCCAATCTATATTTATTAAAAAATTTTAGAAATAAACTCTCCAATAAAATATCCGATTGCCGCAATACCGAAACCGACTATAAACATATCAAAACCACTTCTAAATATTCCCCTTCCGGTGAAAAAGCTTCTTGCAGCACCGACTCCGAAGTGTGCAGCCATTGCAATAATGAATGAAGTCCAAATTGCGGCTGAACCGGTTAAGAAAAAAAATGGAAACACTGGAATGACAGCACCAATTGCGGTAGCTAATCCTGTAATCCAGCCTTCTTTAAATGGATTTGTATATTGCGATGCAATACCTAATTCTTCTTTAACTTTTTCCTCCAAAGCTTGCTCGGGATTTTTCATAACTTCTATTGCAAGAGCAGCAGCGTCAGCACTGCTCATACCTTTCGACTCATAAATTAATGCTAATTCTTCTGTTTCAAGTTCAGGCATTAAAAGAATTTCTTCCCTTTCCATTTTTTTTTCATAATCATGAACTTCCTTTTCACTAACTGCCGCAAGATATCCGGAGGAACCCATTGAAAGAGAATCAGCTAACATTCCAGAAATTCCAGAAATTAAAATAACATGCGGAGCTACACTTGCGCCGATAACTCCAGCTATCAAACCGAAATTTGCAGTAAGTCCATCATTAAAACCATAAACTACATTGCGCAATAATCCGCCAGATTCAGAACGGTGCCAGGGTTCTTCGGTAGTTCCTTTAATCGTCATTAATTTTCCTGCATGCTCAGCGGAATCTTTTGCCAGCCGAAGTGCAATATTTTTTGTAGATTCATCAGAACTTGATTTATATAAACCTAAATAAGATTTTACCTCCATCGCTTCTTCATTCATGAGAGTTTTTGATAAAATCCATAAACCAAATTTTTTTGAAAACCAAACCATTAATTTTGCTTGAAATGATGGGCTTAAAATTTTTACGGGATAATTATTTTTTTCAAGCAATTCTCTCCAAGCAATAATGTGCTTATCTTCCACATTTGCGAGTTTTAGGTAAATTTCTTTTTTATTTTCGTCAGTTATCAAATCTGCTAATACACGATATAAAAATGCAGCATCAATCTCTTCTTGAAGATGATGTAACCAAATTGAAATTGATTTTTTATTTTCCATTTTTTAATCCATAAAAAAATTGTTTTGCTAATTTCTTTCTCAAATTACATACTAAATATACATTTACAATATCTATTATTAAACAACCTAAATTATTATTTGAATATTTTCAGTTCTGAGTTTTCGCTTTTCAGAATTGAAGTTTTATAAGGACTATAATTAAGATATGAAAAAGCGGTTAGAAAATATTTACGAACTCAATATTTAATTTTCTTGATGCAAAAACTTTAAAATAGTTTAATGTGCACGAATTGAATTCACAAGATGCTAAAATATAATGGGAGCCGAAGCTCCCACAACTAATTTTTATTTGCTGGAGGCATATTCGGTGGAGTAGGATTTGGAACTCGATTATTAATTGGCGGAATACTTTTTAGATAAGCAAACATAGCATTCAAATCTTCATCATTGAGTGAAGCTATTCCTTGCCAAGGCATTGGAGGCAAAAGATCTCTGCCTGTTCCCAAATGCTTGCCAGTTCGCATTGTGTTTATAAAATTATCCAAAGTCCAAGCACCTAAACCGGTTGAAGAATCCGGCGTTAAATTTGCTGTAAAAGAAGCGCCCCAGGGTCCAAACCACATCGTTGATCCGTCATCAGATAATACCCATTTGCCAGGTGCTGTCATTCCTTCTTCAATTTGTGGTATAGGTTGATCAGCGGGATGTCCAGATAATAATTTTGTAGTATCAGGAACTGGTCCCATTGCAGTCATCATTTTAGGAGTATGGCAGTCATTGCAACCTCCAAATTGAACAAGATATTTCCCTCTTGCAATTAGTTCATCATTCGACATTTTTTTAGATGAACAATCCAATTGCAAAAAAATAAAAACCAAAATAACAGAGCATGATGCGAAAAATAGAAAATGTTTTTTCATAAATATACCTCATTTAGTTAATATAATTTGTTAATTAGGAATTTGAGCTTAAAAAATATTTACTTTCTCTTATTCAAAAAAAATATTAACAAAATATCTTATGCATTAAGGGAAAAATATGTCGAATGGTTTTATTGATCCGCGTAAATCTTAATTCAACTTAGATTATTTTATATCCAAAATCAATATTGTATAATCAGAATTACAAATCAATTATTCATACATAACTATTTACTTCTTCAAGACTATCCAGTACTTGTGCTCTACACATTTGAAGCTTACTTTTACTTTGATGGCCATTTGCTATTAAAATACAATCAGCTCCAATTTCTAAAGAAACTTCATAATCTTGAATTGTATCTCCGATTAACAAAACTTCCTCATTTTTACTATTTATGTTTTTAATTAGTTCTTTACCAAGTTCAATTTTACTTGTAGCATAAATGTGATAAGTACTGATCTAACATTTTGATATAATTCTGCTTCATGCTTTCGAAGTTCATATTCTTCAATCCATTCTTTACCAAGGCTTTCGAATGAATATTTTTGAAAATCAAATCCAACTTTTTGGTAATAGTCCTTGATTGGAAATGTAAATTTTTCTTTATAGTCATCTAGTGTTAATTGCTCTAATCCTCTTCTTATTAGAGAAATGAGACCTTAATTATTTTAAGAAAGGTTATCCGCTGGAAAAGATAAATTAGATTTTTGATTAATACTTTTATTCCGGTTGTGTTTAACAAAAATATATTTAACTAGTTTTAAATAATTTATTGGATTCTTTAAAAGGCTGCTGTATTTTCTTTCACCAATAAATATATCAGTAATCAACTCACATAATTTCTGACCATAAAGTTGAAATAATAATAAACGTAATTTGGGATATTGGTAAACAATCTTTGCTATCACCCTTGAGTATTTATTCTCATATAAAATTTTTTTTGAAATCTTTTTATTGTAAGAAAGAGCAACTGATTTTTCATCGAAATTATTCTGGATTATGGCTTCAGCTGCTAAATAACCGCTGAGGATTGCATTACTAATTCCTTCCGCAGTTACCGGGTCAGCAAAACCTGCTGAGTCCCCTGTCAATAAAATTCTACCTTTACTAAAATTTTTTTTCTCTTTTGTCATAGGAATAAAAAGCCCATGTTCCTCTATTTTTATTACTTGTTCAATTCCCAATATTTTTAAATATTTTTTGAATATATCTTTTAAATGGAAATTACTTTTCTTCATAGAAACAACCCCGATTGAAAGATGATCTCTTTTAGGGAATACCCAGCCATAGCCATTCGGTATTAGATCAAAATCAAACCTAGAATCGTGACAAAATTTAGTATAGATATTTTTTTCGACAAATACTTCATACTCTAATGCCGGTAATCGAACTAAATTTTCTTTGGAATTATTCTTTTTTGATATTACGCCAGTAGCACCGTCTGAACCGATTAAAAATTTACAATTAAACTTTTCTTGTCTTGATTCTACAACAACTCCATCATCAGTTGAAATAATATTTTTCACTTCACATTCTTCTCTAATAATTGCACCGGCACACTTAGCTTTAGAAAGTAAGAAGTTGTCAAAATCTTTTCTCATCGTCATCATTATTATCGGAACGTTTCTTTCTGTAATAAATTTTAAATGACCGCGGTGGTCATACACGGTTGAAGAATAACATTTTTTTTCGATAACTTCATCAAACTCAAATGGTAAAATATTTTTTATACGGCCGACAACTCCTCCACCGCACGTTTTGTAACGCGGTAATTTTTCTTTTTCAAGTATTAATACTTTTGATCCATTTTGCGCAAATTTTAGAGCTGCGGAAGAACCGGAAGGCCCGCTTCCAACTATTATTACATCAAAATCATTTTCTCTGTTTGATATTTGCATGAAATAAAAATTTAGAATAATTGATCTATGTTTTTATAGAACGAATTTTATATCTGGATTTTTATTTAATTTCTCAAAGATTATATTTCGAACAGTTTCGTTTGGAACTTCTACTGAAAAACTTAAACTAAAATATTTTCCATTCTTGCTAATGTTTGAAGTCGCGACTTTATAATTAAGCCCCAAAGCAGCTTCCTCAATCGCGTCTAATATTTTATCTACATCCGAACCAATTACTTTATAAATCCATTCGCAAGGATATTCAATTAACGGTTTTTGATTTTCATTATCTAGAATCATTTTACAATTCAATCTTAAATAATTATAAGAAAAGCTAATTCCACTTATTCAAACAATTATGTAAATTAAAATGTTTTAGAAATTAAATGAATTAAAAAAATTTTTACATTATAATAAATAAATTTGTTGTATAAATCACAAAATTAATATTTATTACTTAAAATACTTGCATGATTTTCAATATAACATTATTTTTACTTCGGTTCTTTCAAAAGGTTCTCCCCTGCCTTTTGAATCAAAAGAACTAAGTCCCGATGGTCGCCCGATCATTGGGCTTTTTTATTTTTAAATATTTTTGTGGTAAAACTTAAAAATAATTTTTATTTTAAGGTCGAATTTTTTAACAAATGGGGTTTTGATGATCCTGCTTCAAAATTGTTTTTTTATTGCTTCCTTCGATAACGAAAAATGTTATTCCGAATCAGATATCTTAATTGATAACAATAAAGTCTCTCACATCGGAAAAAATTTGATAGCCAATTATCGACAGGATAAAAGTTTAAGAATTTTAGACTGTTCAAATTGTATAGTTATTCCTGGACTAATCAACACTCACCATCATTTCTATCAAACATTGACTCGTAATTTAAAAGCTGTTCAAAATGCAAAATTATTTGATTGGCTAGTTTATCTTTATGAAATTTGGAAGAATATAGATGAAGAAGCGGTTTATTATTCTTCTCTTATTGCGATGGGTGAATTATTGAAAACAGGCTGCACTCTTTCTACTGATCATCATTATTTATATCCGGAAAATTTCGGCGGCGATTTGATGGGAATTCAATTTGACGCTGCAAAAAAATTGGGAATTCGCTTTTCTCCATCAAGGGGATCAATGTCGCTAAGTAAAAAAAATGGCGGACTTCCACCGGATTCTGTTGTTCAAGACGAAGAAACAATATTAAAAGATAGTTTACGAATTATAGAAAAATATCACGATCCATCCGAAGATTCGATGCAAAAAATTGTTCTTGCACCATGTTCACCATTTTCTGTCACAAAAGGAAACATGAAACAGACAGCCAAACTTGCTAGAACTTATAATGTTCGGCTTCATACACATCTTGCTGAAACAAAAGATGAAGAAGAATTCTGCAACGAAAAATTTGGAAAGAATCCTTTATCGCTTATGGAAGAAATTGATTTTTTAGGCGAAGATGTTTTTTTTGCTCATGGAATTTTTTTCAATGACGATGAACTTAAAGTATTAAAAGAAACCAATACATCCGTTGCTCACTGCCCTTCATCAAATATGAGATTAGGTTCCGGAATAGCAAGAGTCCGCGAAATGATTGATTTAGGAATCAACGTTGGTATTGGTGTTGACGGCTCTGCATCGAATGATACTTCGGATATGCTTGGTGAATTGAGAAATGCCTTACTGCTTCAAAGAGTAAAATATGGCTCAGATGGATTAAATGTAAATGAAGCTTTTCAAATGGGAATAGAAAACGGTGCGAAGATATTGAATTACAAAAAACTTGGTAAAATAAAAGAAGGCTGGCTTGCCGATCTTGCAGTATTTAATTTAAATAAACTTGAATATACCGGCAGTCTTTCCGACCCGCTTGCCGCATTATTATTTTCCGGCATTAGTCATCAAACTGAATATACTATTGTGAATGGGAAAGTTGTTGTTGAAAGGGGAAAGTTGATCGGTGAGGATGAAAATTTGATTATTAAAAAAGGAAATGAAATAGCAAAAAAACTTTTAACATAATAAAAATATATGCTTTCAGAAAATCTTAAATGGTATTTTCCTTCCAGCGTTTCGCAAGCTGTGGAATTAATTCAGAAGCCGGGAGTAATTTTACATGCTGGCGGAACAAGGATTCTCAAAACTCAATCGAAAAATATTGTGGGTTTAGTTGATGTCGGCAATTTGAAATTGAATTATATAAAATTTAAAAATAATTCATTCCACATTGGTTCGGCGACAACTTTTAATGATGTTATAAAATTCTCCAAAGAAAATAATTGTTTAAAGATGCTTGGCGCAGCTCTTTCTCAAGCTGCCTCAACTCCGCTTAGAAATAGAATAACAGTCGGCGGTTCACTAAAAGATTTTCCACTTTGGAGTAATTTATATGCACCTTTAATTACCATTGATGCTAAAATTGAAATTAGAGGAGATAAATCCGGCATCTATTCTGTTGAAGAATATGTTTCCGATGGAATTATTAAATCAAAACACATCATTAAGGAAATCATCGTTCCGGAAAATGAAAATATTATTTGGAAAGTTAAAAGATTTGCATTGTTAAAATTTGAATATCCATTATTCAACATTGCAATTGCATTTAAGATGAACGGGAAAATAATTGAAGATGCGAAACTAGTGATTACCGGAGTGAAAAATAGATTTAAAAGATTTAAGAAAGCCGAGAAATTCTTAACCGGTCAAAAACTATCCAACAATCTTTCAGATGAAATTGAAAAATTTATTGAGCCAAAATTTGTCTCAGACTACAAATATTCAGCATCATACAAAGAAACAGTTGCAAAAGTTTACTTCAACGAACTTCTTTCGGAAATAATTAGAGAGAACTTATGAAAGCCAGCTTCAACATTAATAATTCAGTAAGTGAACTGGAATTAAATCCCAACGAAACATTATTAAATGCTTTGAGGAATAATGGTTTCACCGAAGTAAAATGCGGCTGCAATGAAGGTGAATGCGGTGCTTGTCTTGTTCTTCTAAAAGACAAACCAGTCAATTCCTGCCAGGTTTTAGCAATGAGCGTGCAAAACAAAAAAATTAAAACCGTAAAAGGTATCGGCACATTGCATAACCCGAATTTGATTCAAAAAATATTTGCAAGCACCGGCGCCGACCAATGCGGTTTCTGTTCGCCGGGAATGGTTGTTGCGGCTTATAGTTTGTTAAAAGAAAATTCATCTCCATCAAATGAAGAAATAGTAGAAGCATTAGACGGCAACTTATGCAGATGCACCGGATATGTAAAAATTATTGAAGCAGTTAAAAGATCAGCAATCATTCTTCAAGAAAATAAAGTTGAAGCGGAGTAAGCATGTTTAAGTATATTAAAAAACCAATTGAAAAAATTGACGGACTTGCTTTAGTCACCGGGAACGAAAAATATACTGATGATTTTTCATTTGATAACATGCTTCATGTTTCTGTTCTTCATTCCGGTTTTGCTTATGCAAAGATTGAAAACATTGATGAATCCGCCGCGTTAAAAATGCCTGGCGTTGTTGAAGTACTTTCCTATAAAAATATAAAACAAATTTTATATACAACTGCCGGACAAGGTTATCCTGAACCGTCACCTTACGATACAGTTTTATTCGGAAATGTTATGAGATTTGTCGGCGACAATGTCTGTGCGGTTGCCGCAGAAACTAAAGAAATTGCTGATGCCGCATTAAAAAAAATCAAAGTGAGTTATAAAAGATTAAAACCTCTTTTAGATTTTGAAAAATCCGAAAATTCTAAAATCTTAGTTCATAAAGACGACGGAGCTTTTCCCAAAATCCCGGTTTATTATGATGCTTCACAAAATCTTGCGGCAAAAGTTGAAGCTAATGTAGGAAATTTTGAAGAAGCCTTCCTAAGCTCAGAAAATAAAATTGAACATACATTCTTCACTCAATATGCTTCACACTGCGCAATAGAACCGCACGCAGCGGTATCTTATATAGACACAAGAGGAAGATTGGTAATTATTTCTACAACTCAAGTTCCATTTCATGTGAGACGAATCGTTTCGCATATTGCTGAAATCCCAATTTCAAAAATCCGCGTTATTAAACCGAGAATTGGCGGCGGATTCGGAGGAAAGCAAGAAGTTCTTCTTGAACCAATTGTTGCTTTAATTACGTGGAAGACAAAACGTCCGGCAAAGTTAGTTTATAGCCGTAAAGAAGTTTTTAAATCATCACGAACACGACACGGGTATAGAACAATTTTCAAAGTTGGTTTTCAGAAAGACGGAAAAATTAATGCGATACACTTGGATGCGCTTGAAAATTCCGGCGCATACGGCTCGCATGCATTAACTGTCCTTTCAAACGCAGGATCAAAAACTCTTCCGCTGCTAAACAAGATTGAAAATTTAAAATTTACCGGCAAAGGAGTTTATACGAATCTTCCTTGCGGCGGCGCCTACCGCGGTTACGGCGCTACTGAAGCATATTTTGGGTACGGGCAAATCGTTGACATGGTTTGCGAAGCCACCAACAATGATATTATTGAGTATTATAAAAAATGGTCGATCAAATCCGGTGAAACTTCTCCAATCTTCAAAGCTTTGGGAGAAGGCAAAGAAGGCGTTGCGATGACGGTTACTTCAACTTCGCTAAATGAATGTTTGGAGGTTGGCGCAAAAGAATCCGGGTGGTATGAAAAGGAAAAATTATATGGTGCAAATTCTACTTTCAATAAAGGAAAGCGATTTAAAAGAGGAATCGGTATGGCGGCGTTAATGCAAGGCTCAGCCATTCCGGAAATTGATATGGCTTCCGCTTATATTAAAATGAATGACGACGGTTCATTTAATTTGAACATTGGTGCTACCGATTTAGGAACCGGTTCAGATACAATTCTTGCGCAGATTGCTTCTGAAGTATTGGATACTCCGGTTGAAAATTTTATCGTCACTTCTTCCGACACAGATTTTACTCCGTTTGATACCGGCGCTTATGCTTCTTCAACAACATATCTTTCAGGTCAAGCGGTGTTGAAGTGTGCAACCAAAATTAAAGAACAAATATTGCAAGTTGGCGCTGAGATTCTTGGAGTAAATATTGATGAAGTCGAAATCTATGATTCAAATGTGGTAATTAAGTCTTCTAATGAAAATCAAAATAAAGGCGAGGTTTCTTACGAAGACATTTGCAGATATTCTTTTTATCAGAACAATCAATTTCAAATTCAAGCCGGCGTTTCTCATGTTTCACCCAAATCGCCGCCTCCGTTTGCCGCGCACTTTGTGGAAATTGAAGTCGATACATTTACTGGAATTATAAAAGTTCTCAAATATGTTGCAACAGTTGACTGCGGCACTCCAATTAACACTACATTAGCGGAGGGGCAAGCCGAAGGCGCAATAGTAAATGGAATTTCTTATGCGCTGTTTGAAAATTATTATTTTTCTCAGCATGGGAAATTATTAAATGATACTTTCGGAAAATACGGAATGTACACAGCCGCAGATATTCCTCCGATAAAAATTTTTCTAATTGATTCGTATGAAGAGACCGGCCCGTTTGGCGCTAAATCAATTTCAGAAATTAATATAAATGGCGCTTTGCCGGCGATTGCAAATGCATTTTTCAATGCAACAGGCAAAAGACTTTTTAAGGCACCATTTTCACCGGAATATGTTTTGAAGATTTTAGCAGGTTAGTATTTTTAGTAAGAAATTTTCGAAATTAACTCCAGCACTTTATTTGCCTGATGAGCAGCAGCGATCATTACTCTTGGAGCCATTAAACCGGTTGTTTCAATAGGTTCCGTTTGGTTATCCCCGCAAATAAAAATATTCTTTGTAAGTTTTCTAGTTTTAATTTTATTCGACTTTCCAAATCCCGCTAAACCGGAAGCACATACTAAATATTTTCCCGGAAAATCTTTTGTAAAGGTTTTTACGATCATAGCTTTTACTTCAATTGAATCAAAAGCTTCCACCACAATTTGACAATCATGAAATATTATTCCCAAATTTTTTGAATTCAATTTTGTTTTATGAGTTTCAATTTTTACCAGTAGATTTATTGATTTCATAACTTTTAACAGCGCATCAACTTTATATTTTCCCAAGTCATCAATAAAATACTGCTGCCCATTTAGATTTGAAATCAGATGGGATTTTCTTGCTCAAGCTTATCCCCCGCCGGTTGGAAGAAATAATTTTACCTTGTCATCATTCTTTAAAACTGAAAATCGTTTTTTCTCTTCACCGTTTACAAATGCGGAAATGAATTGTCTATGTTCGTTCCGGATTTTCAGCTTATTGAATAAATCGTTAATTGTCGAATCATTTTCCAATTCAATTTCACTGTGATTTTTTATTCCATCAATATGAAGCAAGCCGATGTATTCAAATTTAATTTTCATATTTCGCGGCTCATTTTATGTCGTCATAATTTAATCGTAAATGATTTACCGTCTTTCCATAAGTTACCGCTTGAATTTCTGCAAGAACGCTGACGGCAATTTCATTCGGCGAATCACCGCCTAAATCAATTCCTACCGGCGAATAAAGATTGCTCAAATTTATTTCGCCATTTAATTTTTTCTTTATGAATGAAATTCCTTCGTGCACTTTTCTTTTTGAGCCGATCATTCCGATATATTTTTGATCAGGATAATTTCTATAAAGATATTCAAACACTTGAAGATCATTTGAATGATTGTGAGTTACAATTATTACATAACCGCCAGGGTCCAACGTGATATAACTTTTTTCTTTTGTATGAAGATTTGGAAGATCCAAACATTTTTTTTCATTACAAATATCTTCCGGAATTTCATCCAATACATTTTGGCGGTTATCAAAAACCGAAATGAAATAATTCATCTGTTTTGCAAGCCTGATAATCGCTTGTCCAACGTGCCCCGCACCAAAAACATAAATCATTTTTGCAGGTTTGTAAACTTCGAAAAACAAAGTCACTTCACCTCCGCACAATGCGTTTATCGCAACGTCATCATTTTTTTTCACTTCAAGATTGCCGGACTTTTCACCAAGCAAGGAATCCTTCATCACCAAAGTTTCTTTTAAACTGAATTGATCTGATTGAAACAGCTCTTTACATTTATTTATTGCATAAAACTCAACTCCCCCGCCGCCGACTGTACCTGCAATCCTTCCATCACTTCCGACAAGCATTTTAAAACCAACTTTTCCCGGAGTGCTTCCTTTCATCTCAATAATCGTCACCAAAACAGAAGCTTCATTTAATTTAATTCTATTTGCCAAAGCTTCAAATACTTCGATCATAAAAGTCCGGCTTCCGTGTTGAATTCATTAATTAGTTTATCGATTTCTACAGCTTTATTTTGGATTTGCAGCCAATAGTTTGGATAGTCGTACCACTGAGCATTCAATTCATCCAAACTTTTTTGCTGCTGCTCAATCCATGTAAAATATTTCAGATTATGAATTCTTTTTTTGTCGTAATAGTTCAATTCAAGCATTGAAGAAATATTAGCGCCAAGTAAATTTCTGTTGAATGCTTTTATTGCATCATCCCGCTGATATTTTCCGTGCTTGTCATTCAACTCTTGTAAGCGCGAACCATATAGATCCATCGAGTCAGTTAAGATAGTGAAAACTACATCATCTTCTTTCAACTCATAATATTTTGCAAACTTAATTGCAGAAAGCAAATTGGAAGCGCCCGATATTCCGATATAATTTAGTTTAGAAACAAGTTCGGAATCAATGCCTGATGCTGATAAATAATCTTTTCCGCTTTCTTCGTTGAACAATCTGATAAGCTCGATGCAGTCTTGATCATCAATTGCGATTACCATATCTGTGTTTCTTACATTGTGAATCCATGGAACATGCTTGTCGCCGATACCTTCAATCCGGTGCCCGCCGTATCCATTCAATAAAAGAGTTGGGCATTGGAGTGCTTCGGAAGCGACAATTTTCATCTGCGGAAATTTTTGTTTTAGAAAATCTCCGGCAGCAATCGTTCCGCCGGAACCAGTAGCCGAAATATATCCGGCAACATTTCCTTTTTTGCTTAAAGATTTTTCAAAGACTTCCAGCAAAGCATTTCCGGTTACTTCATAATGCCAAAGATAATTTCCAAACTCTTCAAACTGATTAAAAATTTTCACGTCATTTCTTTCGCGCTTTAGTTCCCAGCATTTGTCAAATATTTCTTTAACATTGCTTTCGCATCCGGGAGTTGCAATCACCTCACCGGCAAGTCCGCGAAGCCATTCAAATCTTTCTTTGCTCATTTCTTCAGGCAAGATTGCGATAGATTCGCAGCCAAGCAATGCTGAATTAAATGCGCCGCCACGGCAATAATTTCCTGTGGAAGGCCATACAGCTTTCTGCCATGTTGAATCAAAGTTTCCGGTAACCAATGCCGGAGACAAGCATCCATACGTTGCGCCAACTTTGTGAGCGCCGGTAGGGAACCATTTTCCAACCAATGCAATAATTTTAGCTTTCACTCCGGTCAACTCTGATGGAAATTCTATATAATTAATTCCATTGAATCCACCGCCAAACCCTTTTGGTTCATTCTTCCAAGTAATTCGAAAAAGATTTAACGGATTTACATCCCATAATCCGATGTTCTTTAATCTGCTGGAAATATATTTCGGAATTTTATTTGGATTCTTCATCTGTTCATAGGTTGGATAAATTATATTTTTATCCCGACACCTTTGGATATTATTTTTTCTTGCTTCCGCGTTCAAATTCAAATTGATCATTTATTTCCTCTTTGCTGGATTAAAAATTCTTCGTAATAGATTTTTGCTTTCTCTAAATCTTTAACATCATTAATATCGATAATTATTCCTTTATCTTCTACCGGACATAATTCATGTCCGAATTTCTTTAAAATATCTCTAAAGATGACCTCATTTTCATCAGCTAATATCTGGCTTACAATTCTTTTTCTAACTAAAACCGGATGTCCTTTCTTGTTTATTTCATCATTAAAATTTGAAGGTAAGTTAATTTTAGTTACTGGAATAAAAATATCAGAATTAATATTTTCATCAAATCTTGAAATCAGTTTATTGAAAGTTTCACTTAATACAAACGGCATATCACCAGGCAAAATAAATATTCCTTCAGTTTGTTGATCAATAATATTTAATCCGGTTTTGACTGATGAAAGCATTCCGTTCATATATTTTTCATTTTCAACAATATTAATTTTTTCTTTTTCTTCTGATGAGAAATAAGTTCCATCTAATATTATTTTTTTTAAGCTCTTGCAATTAAAACCACCGACAATAATTATTCTTTTACAATAAGGTATTAATGAATTAATTGTATGAACAATAATTGGAAGCTTGTTAATTTTTACTTCCGGCTTCCAGTAACTTAATCTTGTGGATAATCCCGCCGCTAATATTATACCTTCAAGCTTGTTATTCTTGATCATCAAATCTCAGAAGCTAATTTATATTTTTAATTTTTTAAGAATTAAATTCAAATCGGGTTCAACCGGTTTCGGGAATTTTACAGTTTTGCTTGCCGATTCAATATCCTTCAAACCATGACCGGTGAGTAAAATAATTACACCATCATCTTTAGAAATATTTTTTCCCATCTTAACAAATCCCGCAAAAGATGCTGCCGATGAAGGCTCACAAAATATACCGCTCTTTCTTGATAAATAACTTTGTGCTTCCAATATTTCTTGATCGCTTACTAAAATCATTTTTCCATTTATAGTTTTCAAATGATGAATTGCAGTGTAAGCATTTCTTGCAATATTAACCGAAATAGAATCGGCAATTGTTACAGCTTTATAATTAAGTACAAATTTATTTTTATAAAACGCTTTATACAAGAACGAACTTTTTTCCGCCTGTACACCAACGATTTGAGGAATCTCTCTAATCAATCCTAAATATTTTAGATCCAGGAAACCTTTTATAACGCCGCTCAACACAACTCCATCGCCAACCGGGAGGAAAATATAATTTATTTTCTTTCTATTCATCTGTTTTAGAAGTTCAAATGAAACAGTTTTTTTTCCTTCAATTGTCATCGGATTGAAAGCAGTATTTCGGTTTAAGAATCCGGTTTTGTCACTGAATTTTAGTGAAAGATCAAAAGCTTTATCATAATCTCCTTTGATTGGAATTAATGTCGCACCGTATTGAAGGCACTGAATTAATTTTGCCTTCGGTGCATTTTGCGGCATGAAGATGAAAGCTTTTTGACCTGCTGCAGCAGCTATCCCAGCCATAGATGATGCAGCGTTTCCGGTTGATGCAACAACAATTTCATTGACCTTATTTTTTTTTGCAAATGCGGAAACCAAATAAGATGCTCGGTCTTTAAAAGAACCGGTGGGATTTGTTCCATCAAATTTTAAGAAAAGATTTTTATATTCTAATTCCTTTTGAATAATTTCCGGTTCAATTAAAGGCGTATCACCAACGTTTAGTTTTGGGAAATATTTTTTCTCAACCGGAAGATAATCATAAATATCAAAGTCTTGATTTATTTTTTTTGATTGATAATATTTTCCCGGAAGCTGAATTGTTAGAACACCTCTTAATGGTTTGCCTTCCGGATTCTCATCGGCACAAAAAGGGCAAAGCATTAATTTTTTGTCAATCTTAAAATTTCTTCCGCAGCTTTCGCACTTATATAAGAAATCATTTTTCATAAAATTATTTTCAAAATTTTATTTCAAGGATTTTCACATCGTTAAAGACATAATTGCTTTAGCTGTATGGAGCCGGTTTTCTGCTTCGTCATAGACAATCGAAATTTTTGGGTCATCAATTATTTCATCAGTTACTTCATGCCCTCTGTCCGCAGGTAAAGCATGCATAAGCTTAACATTTTTATCAGCAAGTTTTATTCGATGATCATTACAAATCCAATCTTTGTGCTTTTCTAAATTGGATTTCATTTCCTTTTTACTTTCTGATTCATTCTTCAAATATTCCTCAACATCATAATATCCAAAACCGCCCCAATTTTTTGGAATTACAATTTGTGCACCTTCAAAAGCTTCATCCATATTATTTGTAAACTTCAAACTTCCGCCGCCGGCTTTTGCATTCTCATAAGCTTTGTCAACAATATTTTTACTTAATGGAAATTCTTTTGGATGAGCAACTGTAACATCAATCCCATATCTCGGAAAAAGTAGAATTTGCGATTGCGGGACAGACAATGGTTTGGAATGCGTATCTGCGTATGCCCATGAAATTGTTACCTTTAAATTTTTTGTGTTCTTTCCAAAATATTCAAAGATGGTCATCAAATCTGCAAGGCCTTGGAATGGATGGTAAACATCATCTTGAAGAGACATAATCGGCCGGGTTGAATGTGCGGCCATTTCCAAAAGATATTTTCTTCCGATTCCGTAAAAACAATTTCGCGATGCAATTCCATGTCCCATTCGCGAAAGAATAATTGCAGTATCTTTTGCAGATTCGCCATGCGAAAGCTGCATCTTATCCTCAGTTAAATCATGCGCGTGGCCGCCTAGCTGCGTCATTCCAGCTTCCATTGAATTTCTTGTTCGTGTGGATTGTTCAAAAAAGATCATGAACAAAGTTTTATCCGGCAGATATCTCGTCGAAATTTCTTTCTTAAATTTATCTTTCAGGTCAAACGAAGTATCAAAAACTAAATCTAGTTCATCTTTCGTCCAGTCTTCACAAGTCAGGAAATGCTTCCCCTTCAAATTTGAGTTCATAATTCCCTCTTTAATTTATTGATTGATTATTTAATTAAATGTTTAATAATTCTTTAAAAGATAGTGCAATAATAAGCGTAAAATGCCGATGCTTTCACCAAATGTTCAATAGGAACTTTTTCATCCGGTGCATGCGCTAACACTTCATTACCGGGCCCAAATCCAATTACCGGAATTTCATAAATTCCATTTATAACAACTCCGTTTGTTGAAAAGGTCCATTTATCAACAACCGGCTGCTCACCAAAAAGCTGTGAATAAGTTTTGACTCCGTTTTGAATTACCGGGTGATTTTCTTCCAGTACCCAAGTAGGATAATATTTTTCCATTCCATAATTTAAGCCGGTAAAAGATTTTTCATTATAATTTAAAAGTTCAACTTTGGCATTCATCCCTTCAACAATTTTTTCAATTTGATTTAGTGCTAAATTTTTATCTTCACCAAAAGTTAATCTCCTATCAAGATGAATTTTGCAGAAGTCAGAAACCGCACACAACGAGGGACTCGAAGAAACCATTTCCGAAATTGTCACTGAGCCTTTTCCAAGGAATGAATCGTTCAGTAATTTTTCATTTAACTTTTCGATTTCCAATGCAGCTTTCGATGCCATGTAAATTGCATTCTTCCCTCTTTCCGGGGCAGATCCATGTGCAGATAATCCATAGAATGAAACTTCAATTTCCATTCTTCCTCGATGACCGCGATAAATATTTAAGTTTGTCGGCTCTGTAACAATTACACAATCAGGTTTGATTTTGTCTTCCTCAATTATATATTTCCAACAAAGCCCGTCGCAGTCTTCTTCCATAACCGAGCCGACAAAATAGATTGTTACATCATTTTTCAATCCGATTTCTTTAAGAATTTTCCCGGCAGTAATAAACGCAGCTGGCCCGCCGGATTGATCAACACTGCCGCGGCCATGAACAAAGCCATCTTTTATTTCGCCGCCAAACGGATCGAAGCTCCAATTATTCATATTGCCAACATCAACGGTATCAATGTGTCCATCAATTGCAACAATTTTTTTTCCGTTTCCAATTCTGCCGATTACATCCCCTAAACCGTCAATAAACACTTCATCAAAGCCTGACTCTTCCATCATATCTTTAATCAAAAGCGCAACTTCCTTTTCGTTACAGCTTAAGGATTTTTGTTGAATAATTTTTGATAGATTATTCGACGTGAAGGATTCATATTTCTTCGCAAGTCCTAAAATTTTTTTCGAGTAATTCATTTGCCCCTTTATCTTTCTATAAGAATATATGAGAGAATAAAATTAAATGTTGAAAAATTTGTTTCAATATTTTCCAAAGTTAAATCCCCATTCATTAATCATGATTTTTTCACCTATTAAATTTAGCATGCCAAAAATATAAAAAAAATATTAATTAGTTACCTCAATGTTATTTTTTTCAAAAACTTAATTTATATTAACATCGTTTAATTAATTTCAATTGTAATTAATTTTTATGATTGATAGTTTCGTAATATAATTTCAAAAGCGTAAGAGGGGCTTTAATGGAAAAACATTTTCAACCTATAGATTTTCAACATCTGCTATTCTGGATTTTTAAAGAATATAAAAATCATGATTCAATATTCGGAATTCCCTCCCAAAAATTTTTCAAAAAGAAAAATAATAATCCGATAAAACTTTTTGATAACGAACTAGAAACTCCAATCGGCCCGGCTGCTGGCCCGCATACTCAATTAGCACAAAACATCATCTCTGCATATTTAACTGGAGGAAGATTTTTTGAATTAAAGACAGTTCAAACTCTTGATTCAATCATAGTTGATAAGCCATGCATCGATGCGGAAGATGAATGCTACAATGTTGAATGGTCGCAAGAACTTATGCTGGAACAATCTTTTGATGAATATCTAAAAGCTTGGATTATAATACATCTGCTTTCTGATTTGTTAAACCTTTCTTCTCATTCAAAAAGATCTTTCATCTTTAATATGAGTGTCGGATATGATCTTGAAGGAATTAAATCTGACAAAATGAATTTATTCATTGATTCAATTAAGGATTCAACAAACGATAAATTATTTAATAAGTACATTAATATTTTAAATGATAAGAAATTCCTTAATTATATTGAAAATTCATTTTCAAAGAATGGAACTAACCAGCATAAAGGATTTTTCGATAAGCTAGAATCGGCATTTGAATTATCTAAGAATATTCCTCCGAACATTTCCAGTTCCGTTACACTTTCAACAATGCATGGTTGTCCGCCGGATGAGATTGAACGGATTGCAAAATATTTAATTAAAGAAAAGCATCTTCATACTTTTATTAAATTAAATCCAACGCTGCTTGGATATAATAAAGTGAAAAATATTTTAGAAGATCTCCAATATGATTATATCGAACTTGACGAGAATTCTTTCAAGAAAGATTTGAAATTTTATGATGCTATAAGTTTAATTAGAGAGCTAAAAAATTTTTCAAAATCAAACGACAAAGAATTCGGGATAAAACTTTCCAACACGCTTGCTGTAAAAAACCGGAAGAATATTCTTCCGGGTAATGACATGTACATGTCCGGAAGATCGTTGTTCCCTTTGACAATCAATCTTGCGAAAGAAATTTCAAACGAATTAAATGGTGAAATTAGGATTTCTTATTCCGGAGGATGCGATGCTTCAAACTTAACTGAAATTTTATCAACCGGAATTTTTCAGGTTACGGTCGTGACTGATTTATTGAAGCCAGGCGGCTACTTTCGGCTTTTTGAAATGGCAAAATTATCAGAAGAAATAATTTCAAAATGTAATATAATTGATGAGAAAATAAATTTAGAAAAGTTAAATGTACTTGCTGAATCTTCTATCAATAATTTTAAATATTCCAAAAGGAAAAGAGAAACTAGTTCGACTAAAATTCCTCTTCAATTGCCAATATTTGATTGTTACATTGCACCGTGCTCTATCGCTTGTCCTGCCGGTCAAAATGTTTCTGAATACATTAGATTGATTGAGGAAGAAAAATTCGTGGAAGCATTTGAAATTATCACTTCGACAAATCCGCTGCCAAATATAACCGGGTACATTTGCGATCATCAATGCATGAACAAATGCACTCGACATGATTATGATAGTGCTCTTGACATCAGAGAATTAAAAAAGATTGCTGCGGAAAAGGGTTATCATTTTTTCCAAAATAGTTTTTCTCATAATTCATTCGGCAATAAAAATAAAATTAAGGCAGCGGTTATTGGCGCTGGCCCAGCGGGTTTAGCGGCTGCCTACTTTTTATCAAGAAATGGAATTGATGTAACTATTTTTGAACGCTCCAGCAAAGCCGGTGGAACCGTCCGTCATGTAATTCCAGAATTTCGAATTCCGCAAGAAATAATAGACAAAGATATTGACTTCGTTACTTCTCTTGGAATAAAAATTATTTATGAAGTAAATGAAAATTTATCTGTGCGACATTTAAGAGAAGTCGGTTTCAAGTATATTTTTATCGGAATCGGCGCACCGAAATCAAATCAACTTCAGCTTTCAAAATGCGATCGTGAAATTTATAACTCAATTGATTTCTTAAAATCATTTAACAAAAAAGGAATATTTGATATAGGTAAAACCGCTGCTATTATTGGCGGCGGTAATTCAGCAATGGATAGCGCAAGAGCAGCTAAAAGATTAAACGGAGTTGAAAAGATTTTTATTCTTTACCGTCGGACAAAGGATTTCATGCCGGCTGATCGTGAAGAATTTGATGCTGCAATTTCTGAAGGAATAATTTTCAAAGAACTTCTTTCTCCCATTTCATTTGAAAAAGGATTATTGAAATGTCAGAAAATGATTTTGGGAGAATTTGACAAAGACGGGCGAAAAAAAGTAATTCCAAATGAAAATGAATTTGAAGAATTACAAATAGATAGTTTAATTTCTGCAATTGGTGAGCAAACTGAAAAAGAATTTTTTATCCAAAATAATTTAATAGTAAATGGAAAAGATCGTCTTCAGGTAAACATTAAAACAAATGAAACTAATTTGGAAAATGTTTTTGTAGGTGGCGATGCTTTGCGCGGACCTTCAACAGTTATCGAATCAATCGCCGATGGCAAAAAAGCCGCCGAATCAATTTTAATAAAAGAAGGCATTAAACTAACACCAGAAATTAAACCTGGAAATATTTACGACACCGAAAAAAGAATTCAAGATATTGTTGAACGTAAAGGTAAAATTATTGATCGGTCAAAAATTGTAAACATTGAATCTTCACGTTGTCTTGGATGTAATATTCTTTGCAACAAATGCGCGGAGGTTTGTCCGAACCGAGCTAATATCGCATTAGATTCAAAGCTGCTCGGTAACGGTTATAAGAATGCATTTCAAATCCTTCATCTTGATGGGCTTTGTAATGAGTGCGGCAACTGCGAAACATTTTGTCCTTATAGCAATGCGCCTTACAAAACTAAACCAACTTTATTTTGGGACAAAAATATTTTTAATGAAAACAATAATGATGGATTTTTCATTAGCATGAATAATTATAATGATATTTTGAAAATTAATTTTAGACTGAATAATAAAGTTGGAATGTTTTTGTGCAGCAAAGACGGAAACGTTTTTTCACTTGATCCGGCAAATGATAATGAAGAAACTGAAAATTTTTTGAAATTCATTTCAAACATAATTAAGAACTATTCTTATTTACTTAACTTGGGAAGTGCTTATGTTGCTTCTTAAAAATGCAAAGATCATCAATTTTTATCCGCCGTCGGTTTCAAAAGAGACTGATATTTTAATTGATGATGACAAAATTATCGGCGTTGGGAAAAATATTTCACAAAATTTTGCCGGTGAAAATATTATTGATCTTTCGGGTAAATATATTTCGACCGGATTGGTTTGCTCACATAATCATTTTTATTCAGCACTCGCAAGAGGAATTCTAGCCAACATAAAACCTTCAAAAAACTTTACCGGGATTTTAAAAAATCTTTGGTGGAAATTAGACAAAGCAATTGATGAAGAAATTCTTTACTACAGCGGTTTGATCGGCTCACTCGAATCCATTAAAGCCGGAACAACTTCTGTGGTCGACCATAATTCTTCTCCATCATTTATAAAAGGTTCTCTTAATGTTTTAAAAAAAGGTTTTGAAAAAGCCGGACTCCGCGGAATACTTTGCTACGAAATAACCGATAGAAACGGCAAGGCTGACGCATTAAAAGGAATTGAAGAATCTGTAGACTTTATAAATGAAATCGGGCAAATTAAATCTTCCGCTAATTTAATTGAAGCCGCTATTGGAGCGCATGCTTCTTTCACTTTAAGCGATGAAACTCTTTCCTTGATTTCAGAAGTAATTACTGAAACCGGGAAAGGAATTCACATACATGCCGGTGAAGATAAATTTGACGAGGAATATTCTAAACAAAAATTCGGAAAGTCCGTAATTAAAAGATTAAATGATTTTAATTTGTTGAATGATAAATCAATTCTTGCACACGGTGTTCATCTTTCATTAAATGAAATTAAAATCATAAACGAAAATGACTCATTCATTGTTCATAATCCAAGATCAAACATGAATAACAGCGTTGGTTACTTAAATAATTTACGCCGAATCAAAAATGCTGCAATCGGGACAGATGGAATTGGCTCTAATATGTTTGAAGAAACTAAATTTGCATTCTTTAAAAATAATGATGCAAAAGTAAAATTACCTTTGGAAGATTTTTTAAAATATTTACAAAACGGGAATTTAATTCTTCAACGTTATTTCAATTCTAAATTCGGTAAGATTGAAAAAGGTTACAAAGCTGACCTGGTTGTTTATGACTATAATCCGCCAACACCAATTGTTAATAAAAATTTAGCTGGGCATTTTGTATTCGGTTTCTCTTCGCGTGATGTTGAAACAGTTATTATCAACGGTAAAATCATTTATGAAAATAGAAGCTTTCCGTTTGAAGTAAATTCACTTTATGCTGAAGCGAGGAAAGCAGCAACTAAGCTTTGGAAAAGAATGGATAAAATAATTTGAGAATAAAATTATAAGTATATAGAAGTTTATTTTCCGGAGCTAAAATATCGTTTTAAATCTAAATGTTAATTGAACTTTTATCAGAAAGTAAGATAAGATGATG
The DNA here is from genome assembly GCA_023475265.1 of Bacteroidota bacterium. Classification (GTDB taxonomy): domain Bacteria; phylum Bacteroidota; class Ignavibacteria; order Ignavibacteriales; family Ignavibacteriaceae; genus FEN-1297. The sequence continues at coordinate 11,144 of JAMCWE010000051.1, read as the reverse complement.
ATAAATTGCGCTTGATAAATTATCCGAATCTTTTTCTCTGCAATCAAAAATAATCGGCGAATAAATCGACCACTTTTTACAAACATCATCAACAAGTTCATTTCTAACTACCAACACCAAAATTTTTTTATAATTTTTTATCAACTCATTTAGTCTATTTGACCAGCCTTCACCTTTAAGTTCTAAAAAACCAATTTCATCAATTATACATACATCAGATTCAGAAACTTTATCAGTTGAAAGAGCTTTATTGCCAAGAGAAATTCCTTCGGATAGAAAATTAAATTGCCCAATTCTAACTCTACTTTGGCTTGGTTCAATAGTACAAAGTTTAGTTCTATCTTCTGATTGAATGTCAACTATATCAAAAGCGCTTCTGCGATTGTCTGTCCAAAATCCAGGAGCTAAAATTCCGGAGGTGTTTATTTTTTCTGATTTAAGCTTTAGTAAAGTTTGAGAAAGTAATGTGGTTTTGCCCGATCCTCTTTCACCAGTAACAATAAAAACAATTGGCAGTCCGTACGAATTCTCTTCAATTCTTTCCAACCAATAATTTGCTTTTAGAATAAGGTTTGAAGAAGCGATCAATGGTTTTTTGAAAATCATTTTTTCTTCAGAAACATTTGCTGCCATAAAAGGCAAAATCTTAAATGCAACTTCGAGTGACTGTGAAAATTGCCTCATTCCCTTCTGCTTAAACCAATGTTCGATTTTCGGATTTCTAAGTTCTATACTCAAGCTTGAAAATCCGAATATCATGAGAAACGCTCTAACATTTATTGCTATCCCAACCGAAAGACCTGACCAATTTACTCCATGAACATTACTTCTTAAACTGCTTAATAATAATCCAGCTAACAATGTTATTGAAATAAGTAAAATCCAGAATTTCGGTTTCTTTAATCTCTTTAAATTATGTTGATATTGCATCAAACAAACACCGACATAACAAAGGATTAAAATCGTTGAAACCCAAAGCGGTAAAATATTTAATGCAATCAATCCGGATATGATTGCTAAAATATGTAACACCAACCATGAAAATGAAAATTTTTGATAATTTTTTGCTGAAGTAAATTCAATGATAGGATGAATATTAATTGATGAAGAAAATTTTTTTTCAATATCTGATTTTGCTTTATCGCCGACAAATTTTCCAAATACTCCGGCAATCGCACCCAATATTAGGTAAATAAAAAAAAGAACAAGGACTAAAGTCCAGGGATTAGTTAACTTAAAATTTATTTGTTTAGCTGCGAACTGGTATAACTTGGAGTACAATTCTACAATATTAAACCCGTAAACAATTATTGAACCAAATATTTTATAAAATAAACTCCATGAAACTGCTAAACCGCCTCCTATCAAATATCCAAAATAATTTGAACCAAATATTCTTACTATTGCTTCAAGAAGAAATGCTTCCGCAGCAATGCTTATCATCGGTCCAAAAATATCAGCACTAGGAGAAATAGTTTTCATAATTGCACAAATTATTCCGGCTCTCCAAATAATTCCTTTAGTTTGCCAAAATCTATCGCTGGCAACTAATAGAATAACTCCAATTGAAGAAAGAATTGTTCCTGAAAAAGGCGCTTGAACATTATGAAGGAAACTTCCTAAAATAATTTCGCTGGAAGCCCACAAACTTCCAACTACTGTTGATTTTAACCAGACATGATTTATCTTATTTCTATTATCCAAAATTTATTCCCTGTTTAACCTAATCTTTAACAATTGTTTCTGTTTAATATAAAAATTATTTTTTTCTTAGTCATTTAGACAAATGATAATTTAGCGTAAAGAATTTTATCTTTTGTAAAATAATCATTCAAATAAATAAACTTTTTTTATTAACCTACAATAATACCACTTGAAACTTCAACAACTTAAACTTATTTTTCCACAGCTATTAACGGGGACAAAGTGGAAATAAATATAAATTTTATATGTAATCAAAATTTAATTTCAGTCGTAATGAATCCAGCAGCATCTGCACTGGATTTAATCCGTAAACAACTTCATTTATCCGGCACAAAAGAAGGCTGCCGTGAAGGAGATTGCGGCACTTGTACAGTTTTGTTAGGCGAATTAAATGGAGATGTAATTAAATACAAAACAATTAATTCCTGTCTACTACCAGTTGCTGCTTTAAATGGGAAACATCTTGTTACAATCGAAGGATTAAATAACTCAACACTTACTCCTATTCAAAAAGTTATGGTAGATGAAGGCGCGAGCCAATGCGGTTTTTGCACCCCTGGATTCATTATTTCTCTTACTGGTTCCCTCATGAATAAAAATATTAATCATAAAGAAATGATGGAATCAATTGATGGGAATATTTGCAGATGCACCGGCTACGCATCAATTAAAAGATCCATAGAAATTCTAGAAATGAATTTATTTAATAAAATAGATTTGGAAAATAATTCCTTAAAAACTCTTGTCGAAAATAATTTCCTTCCAGAATATTTTTTAGAAATTCCTGCACGACTTAAAGAATTAAATTATAAGGAAATTAGAATCTATTCTTCAGGAGAAAATTTTATTGCAGCCGGATGTACAGATTTATTTCTGCAAAAAGAAAATCAACTTATAGAAAAAGGAATAGAATTAATTTCATCAAATAAAACACAAAAGATTTGGGAGGATAGAAATTTCATTTATATAAAAGCAAATACAACGGTTAATGAAATTCGGAATTCTTCAATTTTACAAAAATACTTCCCGGAAATAAAAAATCATTTTGAATTATTCGGCTCTTACCAAATACGGAATCGTGCTACTCTTGGCGGCAATATTATCAACGCTTCACCAATCGGTGACATGACAATTTTTTTCTTAGCTTTAAAATCGATACTTCAATTTAAGAGTGATAGTTCAACCAGAGAAGTTAATTTGAAACGATTTTATAAAGGATACAAACAAATTGATAAGATGCCGAATGAAATTTTGGATTTAGTCAAATTCCCTATCCCTCCTAAAGAGTCTTATATAAATTTTGACAAAGTTTCCAGACGAACTTACCTTGACATTGCAAGCGTGAACACAGCAATATATTTGGTAAAAGAAAATAAACATTTAAAAAGCGTTTCTATATCCGCAGGCGGCGTTTCTCCTTATCCATTATTATTGGAAAGTACTTCCAATTACTTAACTGGGAAAGAAATTACGATTCAAACAATTAATGAAGCGTTTGAATTTACAAAAAAGGAAATTTCTCCAATCAGCGATGTTCGAGGTTCTGAAGAATATAAAAGATTGCTTCTTCGCCAATTAATATTTGCACATTTCCTGAAGCTTTTTCCTGAACAAATTGCTATGGAGGAAATTATATGAGCAGATACGATTTGATCCAGCATGTTCGCGGCGAATCTTATTTTGTTGATGATTTGATTATACCTGAAGGAACACTTTATGCATCGATTTTTTATTCACCAAAAGCCCACGGAAAAATTCTTAGGTTAAATTTAGAAGAAATAAAAAGTTTATCAGGAGTAAAAGGAATTTTTACATCAGACGATATTCCTGGCGAAAATCAAATAGGAGGAATTATTCCTGATGAAGAATTGTTAGCAAAAGACGAGGTTACTTTTATCGGTCAGCCTATTGCAATTATTGTTGCAGAATCTCAAACAACTGCTAAACTTGCAAGGGAAAAAATTAAAATTGAAATTGAAGATCTTCCACTTATTATTGATCCTCGCGAAGCATTTGCTAAGGGAGAATTGATAATTCCCCCACGAATGTTTTCTTTAGGTGACGTAGAAAGCGCATGGAAAAATTGTGACATAGTTGTATCCGGGAAAGCAGAAACGAGTGGACAGGAACATATTTATTTAGAAACTCAAGGGGCTATCGCCATGCCTACTGAAGGCGGCGGAGTAAAGATTTATTCTTCAACACAGGGGCCCACTGTTGTTCAAAGAACTGTTGCAAGAGTTCTCGGATTGTCAATGAACAAAATTGAAGTTGATGTTCCAAGATTAGGCGGAGGGTTTGGAGGAAAGGAAGATCAAGCAAATGCTTGGGCAGCAATGGCAGCATTGGCTTCATTTAAATTGAAAAAACCTGTAAAGCTTGTTCTACCTCGCCAAGAAGATATTAAAGTTACCGGCAAGCGTCATCCTTATTCGGCAGATTTTAAAATTGGATTAACGAACGAAGGAAATATTCTGGCTTACGAAGTAACATTTTACCAGAATGCCGGAGCCTCTGCGGATCTTTCTCCGGCAATTCTAGATAGAACTCTTTTCCATTCAACAAACAGTTATTTTATTCCAAATGTAAAAGCAACCGGATTTTGCTGCAGAACTAATCTTCCGCCTAACACTGCTTTTAGAGGCTTTGGCGGACCACAAGCAATGTTTGTAATGGAAGCAGCTATTTATAAAGCCGCCGAGAAAATGGGAATTGATCCTTTTATAATTCAGAGAAAAAATTTATTAAACGAAGGAGATGAATTTCCATACGGACAAAAAATTAAATCTTCAAACGCACGCAGATGCTGGACTGAACTCGATGAGAAATATCAATTAACTGAGATTAAAAATAAAATAGAAAGATTTAATAATTCAAATATACTTTCCAAAAAAGGTTTTGCAGTTATGCCGGTTTGTTTTGGAATTTCATTTACAAATACATTTATGAATCAAGCGAGCGCATTGGTTCATATTTATTCAGATGGCAGTGTTGGAATTACAACCGCTGCAATAGAAATGGGCCAAGGGGTAAATGAAAAATTAAGAAAGATTGCAGCAAATATCTTCTCCATCAATATAAATAAAGTGAAAATTGAATCATCAAATACTACAAGAATTGCTAATGCTTCTCCAACAGCGGCAAGCAGCAGCGCTGATTTAAACGGCAAAGCATTGGAAGTAGCTTGCAATTCTCTTCGAGACAGATTGACAGGTTCGATAAGACAAGAATTAAAAATTGAAAACAATATTTCCGTTCATATAAAAGATGAGCTTGTTTATATTATAGATAAACCAACAGAATTAAAATGGGAAGATGTAATTAAATCTGCTTTTATGAAAAGAGTAAATCTGTCTTCACAAAGTCAATATGCTACGCCGGGAATATCTTTTGATAAAGGAACTTCTAAGGGAAATCCATTTGCATATTATTCATTCGGTACGGCAGTTTTAGAAGTAACTTTAGATTGCTTAAGAGGGATTTACAAAATCGATTCTATAAAAGTTTTACATGATTTTGGAAAATCGTTAGACAAAGTGATAGATAAAGGTCAAGCTGAAGGAGCAATAGTTCAAGGACTCGGCTGGATGACAATTGAAGACGTAGTTTACAATGATCAAGGGAAATTGTTAACAGATTCACTTTCAACGTACAAAATTCCGGATGTTCATTTTGCGCCGGAAAATATAGAAATTAATTTTTTAGAAAATTCTATCAATCCAATGGGAATATTTAATTCTAAAGCTATTGGTGAGCCGCCTCTTATGTATGGAATCGGTGTTTACTTTGCCTTGATAAATGCGATGAAAGCATTTCGCCCGAATAATATTTTCCCAATAGCAGCTCCATTAACTCCGGAAAAAGTTTTACTTTCACTCTATTCTAATTTAAACGAACCAATATCTTCAAACATTTCATAATTTTATTTAAAGAATTGGAAAGAAAATTTTTAAAAAAAATCATCAAATAATTATCTCATAAACATCAATTAAATTTTATGCCGAAAAAATTAAAAATATTCGCTCTCGGTGGAAATGAAGTTTCTCCATCAGGAAAAGTTGATCCGTTAACCGGAAAACAAATTATACCGGATCTACCGGAACAATGGCGAAGAACCGCCGATACTTGTAAACTGCTTGCGGAAATTATAAAAGAGGATCAAGACGATTATTTTATTTTAACTCATGGGAATGGTCCGCAGGTTGGGAATATTATTCTTCGCGCAGAATATTCACGCCCAATACTCCATCTATTACCATTAGATGTTTGTGATGCTGATACTCAAGGCGCAATGGGTTATATGCTGGCTCAGCTTACAAATAATTTAGCCATCTTAAATATAAATCGAGTTGTTGCGGAAACTGTAACAAGAGTAGTTGTTGATCAGAACGATCCGGATTTTGCTAATCCTTCAAAATTTATTGGTCCAGCACATTTGAAAGAGGATGCGCTAAAGATACAAAGTGAAGAAGATCATTTAATGAAATTTTATAAAATGAATGACCAGGGCGAAGAACTTTGGCGCTGGGTTGTGCCGTCTCCTAATCCGATTGACATTTTAGAAATCGATGTAATTTATAATAATATGAAAGCCGGTATTATTCCAATTGCAGTTGGCGGCGGCGGCATACCGGTAAAAAAAGTTAATTATGAAATTTCAGAAGGTAATGAAATTTATAAATGTAATTATGGAATTACCTATTCGCGGAAATTTGTCCCGGGCAATAAACTCAATATCTATACCGGTATTGAAGCTGTTGTTGATAAAGATTTAGCTACAAGTTTAATGGGAACTATGCTGCTGAATAAATCTAAAAATAACGGTGAGGATTTGGATGTTGAATTAATAATCTTCACAGATGTAGACGGTGCTAAATTAAATTATCAAAAACCGGATCAAAAAGATTTAAGACATTTGACACTAAATCAAGTTGTAGAACTTTATGAAAAAAATAATTTTCCTGCCGGCAGCATGGGGCCAAAAATAAAAGCTGCAATAAATTTTTTAAGAGGAGGCGGTAAAAAAGTTTTAATTACAAAATCCTCTTTGTACCAGGAAACACTACAAGGTAATGCAGGAACTGTAATCGAATAGCTTGACAAAAAATGTGGATCAAATACTGCGCTTATTTTTGTTAGTTAAGTCACAGTAAAATGCAAAAAATATTTTTTGTTTGGAAAAAAATAATTTGAAGAATAAATTTGGTATGACTCTTTCAAAAGGTTCTCCCCTGCCTTTTGAACAAAAAGAGTTAAAGCCCGTGGTCGCCCGATCATTGGGCTTTTTAATTTTTAAAGTGATTTGACAAATTATCAAATCACCTTAAAATCAGCTTATCAAGAAAAAGAATTTAGTGGATAGAAAAGAAAAGCATTGATAAGAGGATGAAGAATGTATAAAGAATAACCCAACCAAAGGTTACCAAAATCATGAAAAGTACCATGTCATAATTTATTACAAATTCCTTAAACTTTAACCAGAACATTTCCGGCCCCTTTCTTTTAATATTATAAAAAACTCGACCAGTCCAAAGGGTCAAGATGAATACTGACCGAAATTAATTTTTATTTTGTTTAAAATCAATTGATGATTTACATTGTTAAACATTTATAAATCTCAGTACACTTTTTAAAAGATATAATCAAAATTTTCAATAAAAATATTTCAACAATATTTTTAAAAAATAAATAGGATTAGAATTACTATAATTGATATTATCTTTACAGAGTTACTTTAATGAAGTTGAGGTTTTATATTTATTTTTAAAATAATTTAATGATTAAAAATTATTGGAGAGCTTCATGAAAAATTTTTACATCAGTTTAAGTTTATCCTTCCTGCTTTTAATTCAAATTACGTTCGCAAATGATGTCGGCAGATTTATGAAAGATCCGACTATTCATAAAGATAAAATAGTTTTTACTTATGAAGGAGATTTATGGATTGTTAATTCAGCTGGTGGATCGGCTACAAGATTAACAACTTCGCCCGGTACAGAATATTCCGCAAGATTTTCACCCGATGGGAAATCAATTGCATTTACTGGTAATTATGATGGTTCTTATAATGTTTATCTAATTCCTTCAGATGGCGGCGAACCGAAAAGAATTACTTATAATCCTGGCGGCGCTGAAGTAGTAACATGGACTCCCGATGGTAAACAAATTGTTTTCAGATCTTTTTTTGAAAATTTTATTATGCGCGATCCAAACCTTTATTTTGTTGATAAAGACGGTTCTGCACCTGAAAGATTTCCGTTGGATCGTGGAGTTCGCTGCAGTTTTTCTCCCAATGGAAATAAAATTGTTTATGTAAGAAAAGGACGTGAAGAATATAACTGGAAGCGCTATAAAGGCGGACAGTACTGCGATATTTGGATGTACGATTTTAAAGAAAATAAATTTACACCCATTTCTAATTATGTTGGCAAAAACGCTTATCCAATGTGGATTGGAAATTTTATGTACTTTGTTTCAGACAAATCTAACGGCATCGCAAATATCTATAAAGAAAACCTTTCTACAAAAGAAATTACTCAAGTTACAAATTACAGCGATGTTGACGTTATGATGCCATCAAATGATAATGAACAAATTGCATACCTCCATGACGGTTATCTTTATGTGCTTGATACAAAAACAGACCAACAAAAAAAAATTGATGTCGAAGTTCCTTCGGATAAATGGGAACTCCGTGATAGAATAATTAATCCGAAAGATTATATTCATTACGTAAATGTTTCAAACGATGGAAAACAAGTTGCAATTGAAGCACGAGGAGATATTTTTAATGTACCAACTGATAAAGGAAATACGATAAATCTTTCAAACACTCCTGGAACACGAGAAATGTATCCTCAGCTTTCGCCGGATGGAAAATGGGTAGCATTTTTTTCAGATAAATCCGGAGAATATGAACTTTATATTCAAAAAGCGGAAGGCGGTGACCAGCCAAACCGGCAGGCAAGCTGGACAGCTTTAACAACATCTCTAAATCGAACCGATTATCATTTAGCCTGGTCACCGGATGGAAAGAAAATTTTATTCGGCAATAAAGATTATGCAATTTTTTATATTGATGTGGCAACGAAAAAATTAGTGAAGATTGATGAATCAAATCAAATGAAGAATGATGAATTCTATTGGGAAATAAGTGATTATAACTGGTCGCCCGATAGTAAATGGATTACTTACAGCTTTGTTGATTACAACCGCAACAGTGTAATTTATTTATATAATCTTGATCAAAACAAAAAGTATGCAATTACTGATGACTTCTTCGATAATTTAAATCCAACTTTTGATGCTAATGGGAAATATCTTTATTATCTCTCAAGCAGAAACTTTGATATTCAAATGGACTTTTATGAAGATGATCATGTAATTGATGCACCGCAGCAAATCATGTGTGTGCAGCTTCAAGCCGGAGAGCAGCCGCCATTTTCAGATGCAGTTACAACTGACGAGCCTAAACCATCAAAAGAATTTAGAATAGATATTGATGGAATTCAAAAAAGAACATATCCGCTGCCGGTAGAACCTGGAAATTATTTTTATTTAAAAGCTGGTTATAACAGAGTTGCATGGTGCTCGGTTCCAGAATTTACTGAAGCGGAGTACGAGGAAATATTTAAACCGGGCGGCGCTACAAAATGGGATCTGCATATTTTTGATATGAAAGATAAAAAAGAAGTAACGCTTGATGAAAAGATTAAAGATTTCAAAACTTCTATTAACGGAGAACAACTTGTTTTACAAAAAGGGGATGATATTTATACAACCACTTTTGATCAAGCATTTAATACAAAAAAGATCGGCGAGAAACTTAATCTTGATGGAATGTCTTATAAAATAAATTATGAAGCCGAATGGAATCAAATATTTAATGATACATGGCGATGGTATAGAGATTTCTTTTTCGATCCGAAAATGTTTGGTCTAGATTGGAAAGCTCTCGGCGAGAAATATAAAGCTTATCTTCCATACATTACTTCTCGAGACGATTTAAATTGGGTATTGCTTCAGCTTGTTGGTGAGTTGAGCGTTTCTCATACTTATATTAGCGGCGGCGATATGGGGCCTGAGACTGCACCAACATCGAAAGTTTACACCGGATGGCTCGGCGCTGATTTAATCAAAACAAAAAATTCTGAATTTTATAAGTTTGAAAAAATTTACGGACCTACGGAATATAATCTCAATCTTAAATCTCCATTGGTCAGGCCTGATATTAAATTAAAAGAAGGTGATTACTTAATTGCAATCAATGGAAATGAAATAAAAGCTCCGGATGACTACTTTAAATATCTTCAAGTGGTTCCGGGACAAAAAATTTCAGTTACTGTAAATGATAAACCGTCATCTGAAGGTGCGCGAACTTATGAAGTTGAAACAATAAAAAATAATCCGCAGCTTCGTTACTTTAGGTGGTTAACTGACAATATTCATAAAGTTTTAAAAGAAACTAACGGCGAAGTTGGCTATATGCATGTTAACGCAATGGGCGCTGGCGGAATTGGTGAGTTCGATAAATTTTGGAGAGCATTCAGATACAAAAAAGGATTGATCTTAGATATGCGCCGTAACTCCGGCGGGTGGACAGAATATTTCTTAATAGATAAACTTGAACGGCAAATGGCTGCTTACAATGTACTTCATGGAATGGTGCCTTTCAGATATCCCGGCAGCACTTCTACCGGACAATTTGTTGTAATCTCAAATGAGTATAATGGTTCGGATGGGGAAGCATTTGTTGAAGATTTTAAAGCAAGGAAATTAGGAAAAGTTGTTGGCGTTCCATCTTGGGGCGGACTAACTGGAATTTTAAATGGACAAGCTACAATCGATAACGGAAGAGTTGAACAATCTAACAATGGATTCTACGGACGCGGCGGGAAATGGCTGGTAGAAAATCATGGCGCTGATCCGGACATTTTAATTGATAACGACCCGGCATCAGTTATGCAAGGAAAAGATCCACAACTAGATACGGCAATTGAAACTGTATTAAAAGAGATTAAGGAACATCCATTTATTTTCCCTCCACAACCACCTTATCCTGTAAAAAAATAATTATATAAAGAGATGACATCTTATTCATAGATGTCATCTCTTTTAAATTCTAATTAAATGTAACAGTAAAAACAGAACCCTTCCCTCCTGTTTTCCGCACTTTTTAAAAGATGCGAAAAAAGCTTTGAACCCGGCCAAAAAACAAAGGAACCTACACTCTTTTGACTGACTCATTGTAAATTTGGGTCATGTTTATTAGTACCTTATCAATAAAATTAAAACCAAAACTGGCAAGAAATAGATTAGGCGTTAACAAAATTGAGGCTTGGTATAATCACTAAATTCTTCAACTTCAAACATGTGATTATTACTTGTCTTCCAAATTCTGTTACGTAATATTTATAGGTTTTGCCAACCTTTCTAATTAA
>JAMCWE010000015.1 GCA_023475265.1 Bacteroidota bacterium | reverse complement strand
GCCGGTCATGGCGGGTATCCAGCATTTCAAAATTAGTAAACAAATGGATTCCCACTTTCGTGGGAATGACAATACATGACATCAAAATGAATTTCTGCGTAACTTTAGTCATTAATTAATAAAGCCCGATTTCATAACGAGACCGGGCTTTTTATTTTGATAAATAATCTATTTAGTAAATTGGTTTCACTCCAAGATTCTTAAATACGAATGACCAAATATCAGCCTGTTCATCAATAATTTTTGAAGTAGGCTTTCCGCCGCCATGACCGGCACGAGTTTCAATTCTAATCAATACTGGATTGCTTCCTTTATACTTTTCCTGCAGCGTTGCAATATATTTGAATGAGTGCGCCGGTACAACTCTATCATCATGATCAGCAGTTGTAACCAATATTGCCGGATAGTTTAATCCGGATTTTATATTTTGAAGCGGAGAATATTTATAAAGATATTGGAACTGCGCGGAGTCGTCGCTTGAGCCATATTCTCCAACCCAAGCCCAGCCGATTGTAAATTTCTGAAAGCGAAGCATATCCTGCACACCAACCTGCGGAATTGCAACTCTAAATAAATCGGGCCGTTGATTTGTAACTGCACCAATTAACAATCCGCCGTTTGACGCACCGTTAATTGCAAGCTTTTTGGATGAAGTATATTTATTTTTAATTAAATATTCTGCGGCAGCAATAAAGTCATCAAATACATTTTGCTTTTTCTCAAGCATTCCTGCTTTATGCCAGGCTTCGCCGTACTCGCTTCCGCCGCGGATATTTGGAATAGCAAGCACTCCGCCGTTTTCAAGAAAGATTAATCTTGAAATGCTGAATGCGGGATTGATGCTTATATCAAACCCGCCGTATGCATAAAGAAATGCCGGATTGTTTCCATCCATCTTTAAGCCTTTTTTGTAGACAATGAACATCGGAACTTTTGTTCCGTCTTTGCTTTTATAGAAAATTTGTTTGGTAATATAGTTGTCAAAGCTAAAATCGATTTCCGGTTTATAAAGGACTGAAGATTTTCTTGTGTCAACATCAAACTTGTAAATTGTTGTTGGAAACGTAAAAGATGTGAAAGCATAAAAAGCAGTATTATCATCTCTCTTTCCGCTGAATCCGCCAACGGTTCCGATACCAGGCAATTTAATATCTTCTTCGTTCTTTCCATCCAGATCATACATATAATCATGGCTGCAGGCATCTTTCATATATTCCGCAAATAATTTTCCGCCGATAATTGAAACTGATTGAAGAACGCTTTTCTGTTCCGGCAAAATTGTTTCCCAATTTTTCTCTTCAGGATTTTTCGGATCAATCAATACAAGCTGGTACATCGGTGCACTTTTATCTGTCTGCACCAACAGTTTGTCGCCAATATTATCTATTACACTGTAGTTGTTATTAAAATTATCGACAACTTTCATCCAGGGTGAATTAGAATCATTAAGATCTTTTACATACAGCGCATTGTTACTTGTCCCTTTTGATAAATAGATAATTAAATATCTTTCATCATCAGTAACCTGCGCGCCCATTGTCATTTTCGGTTCGTTCTTATCTTCATAAATCAAACTGTCCTGGCTTTGTTCTGTTCCGACTTTGTGATAATAAATTTTATGATATTCATTGCTTGAAACGAGTTCCTGTCCTTTTGCAGGTTCAGGATAGCGGCTGTAAAAGAAGCCGTCTTTATACCAAGCAATACCGGAAAATTTTATCCACTTCAGATCATCGTTTAATTTCTTTTTACTTGCAACATCCATAACGTAAAATTCATTCCAGTCCGAACCGCCGGATGCCGTACCGTAGGCAAAATATTTTCCGTCCTTAGAAACAGCATAAGTTGAAAGTGAAACTGTTCCATCCTTAGATAATTTATTCGGATCTAAAAATAATTCCGGTGGTGATGTCAAATCTTTTTGAATATACAATACACTTTGATTTTGAAGTCCGTCATTTTTAAAAAAGAAATAATTATTCCCACCTTTGAACGGAGCTGAATATTTAGGATAGTTCCAAAGCTTTTCCAAACGTTCTTTAATCTTTTCTCTGTAAGGAATCTTTGACAGATAATCGAACGTTACTTTATTTTCTTCCTTCACCCATTCCTTCACGGCTGCGGCCGTGTCGTTCTCAAGCCATCTGTAGGGATCGGGAACGATGGTGCCAAAGTAATTATCCTTCACATCTACTTTTTTTGTGTTAGGATATTTTAATCTTGTTTGTGATTGAATTGCCATGCTGATTACCAATAAAATTAAAACAGTAATTGTAAATCGGATTTTCATAAAAACTCCACTTTGAGTTTATAAAAGATGTTTGTAATAATAACAAGAATGAGCCTTAATGAGCAAGGAGAAATTGAAAATGGAAGATGTATAATGGCAGATGGTAGATGTACTTTTTACCATCTTCCATCAAACATCTACCATCCGACATCTTCTAAGCAATGTGATATAAAAATTTGAATCTTTGACAACAAAAATAAAATGTGTTATAATTTCAATGGATATAAAATCAATTAAATTAAAAAAGGAGAACTTATGCCTATTAGAAAAGCTAATGCCGAATGGCGCGGCGACTTGAGAAAAGGAAGCGGAAATATTTCAACTGAATCTGGTGTATTAAAAAATGTTGCATATAATTTTGTTTCAAGATTTGAATCCGGAAATGAAACTAATCCGGAAGAATTGATCGGCGCAGCGCATGCGGCTTGCTACTCGATGGCTCTTTCGAATATTTTATCCGGCGCCGGTTTTACAGTAAATTCTGTGAAGACCGAAGATAAAGTTCATATTGAAAAACTAGAGAGCGGATTTACGATTACAAAAATCGAAATGCAATGCGATGCAAACGTTTCTGGAATTGATGAATCTACATTTATGAAGCATGCCGAAGAAGCTAAGAAAGGCTGTCCAGTTTCAAAAGCTTTAACGGGCACTGAACTGATTTTAACAGCAAAATTAAGAAAATAATTTTTTATTCCATCTAAAGTGAGACTCACCTTGGAGGTGAGTCTTACATATTAAATTAAAAAATTTTACTCTGCCACCAACTCTTTAAATTCTTGATGCCGCTCAATATAGGTTTCCACATATGAGCAAGTTGGAATTATGCTTAGACCATTTTCTTTTGCATAAAGCAGACCTGCAAGAACAACTTCGGCGGCAATTCCTTGCCCTCTTAATTCCGGCGGAACATATGTTTTGATCATGTCAATTGTTTTTTCATCTAACATTATGTAACGAAGATAAGCTTCTTTACCGTTAACAATTTTATAAAACTTATTTTCTTCTTTATCGTGTACTATTTCATCTTCCATTAAATCTCCCTTAAATTGAAAATTAATTCAGTTAAAAATTCTAAGAAGTTTTCTTATTTTTTTATTTAAAATTATGTATATCATGAACATTGAGCAAGGATGCTTTAGAATTGAAAAATTTAAGAATCATAAATTCTTTGTGTGAGATGGCTCATTTTACTTATATGATTTTTAATTTTACCTTACAAGTAGAATTTTAAAATAATAGTAATTCAATTTTTTATCATTAGTTTTCTTTCACACGGCTTTGTTAAAAGGGAAAATAATGAATTATATTAAAAAAATATCCGTAGCCGTACTTCTAATTCTTCCACTCGTAATTGGCTGTTCTTCTCAAAACACAATGGAAGCAAAATTTGTTGTAGGCGAGGTTGAAGTTGTTGGAAACGAACCTTTCATAAACTTAGCAGTAAAAGTAAATCCAACTAACACCTATATTCTTAATTGTAATGAAGAAACGAAAAAATTACTTTTTAAGAACCAGGGAAAGATGGTAAAAATATTTTATGATTCGGTCGATAATAATAAAGTACCAAAAGAAATTTCTGTAATAAAAGCAGAATTACTTCCTGGTTCGATTAGATGAATATCTTCAAAGTTCCGAAAATAAATTGTAAAATAATTTAACCTTTTTAATGAATGACTTTTTGTTATTTTTTAAAACTTAATAGAGGTAATCATGCTATCAAAATATTTGGTTCTGATTTTATGTGCAGTCTTTTCGATAACAATTTTTCCACAGAATGCGATTTTAAAAACTCCTTTTAAAGAAGCAATCTCACCAAAAAGTTATCCGATCGATGGAAGCCGGCTTTTATGGAAACAAGAACAAGATGTTGCAAAATATGTTGCTGCTCATCCGGATATGTATTCAGGCATGAAAATGAGAAAGACAACTTCCTGGGGATTTACTGTAGGTTCTACACACTCCTGGTATGCAAATAATTTTACAACCAATTCATCTTATTCAGTGCCTTCAACTTGTCAAGGCGTTGGTAATAATTGTTATGTGTTTGTTGAAAATACTTCTTGGAGCAGCGGTAAAGTAACACAAGCGGCAGTGAATGCAGTTATAAACGAATTCGATAACAAAACTCCGGCAAATCCAAATGTCGGGATTTTTCAAA
>JAMCWE010000241.1 GCA_023475265.1 Bacteroidota bacterium | reverse complement strand
ACCTCCATTTAATTAACTCCCTCCACTACCCTTATCTCTTCCTCCGTCAATTCATAAAGCTTATAAACTATTTTTGTCTTAAAAATAATCATGTTAATCCCTTAATCCTTCGAATCCTGGTTGAGACACTTATTATATAATCTTTTAAACTCTAAGCTCTTTGCGCCAAAATTTATTAGCAAACCAATTTCCATATTATAAGCTTCCAAATAATTTTTAGCTTGAGCCAAATTAACATCTTCCAATTTTATTATTGCCTTAAGCTCAACCATTATTTTCTCTTCAACAAAAAAGTCGACTCTTCTTGTACCGATATTATAGCCTTTATAAAATATCGCCATCTCCTTCTCCCTTTCAAATGCTAATCCTTCAAGATTCATTTCAATAGCTAAAGCTCTTTGATAGATTACCTCTTGAAATCCGTTTCCTAAAATAGAATGTACCCTCATCGCACAACCAATTATACGTTTTGTTATGTCTTCATATTTCATTTTATCCTCCACTGTCTGAACCATGATTTACCTGATTTTAAGATTTCCTTGATTTATGAATATTCTGTTTCATAATGAATTATATTTTTAATCCTGCTAATCCTTTAATCCCAAAAATCCCGGTTCAGACATTTACCACCTCATCAATCTCTTTCATAATTCTTTCCGTCTCAACCAAGGCCACTATTATTTTTTGGTAGTGGTCAATTTCTTCATTCGTAAGTTTACGTCCTTTACGATCCTTTAGCCATTTTTGTGCAGGCTGGTATCCGCCAATGTAAAAATTCCATGCACTCTCCGGTACTTTGCCGAAGTACTGTTCTTCATTAATTATTACGTTCTCATTTTTATAAATTACTTTCTCTACAGTATCCGAACCCAATTTGGGAAATGTTGTAATAAATTGATTTACCTTTGGCGATTCAAGCAAATGCAGCAAACGAATCTCCGTACCTAATTTCACCAGTTCTTTAAATGTCTTTTTATCTTTTGGATAAGGAACGCGGGGAAAATCTATCTTAAGAAATTCTTTAAACTTTTCTCTATAATTAGGCGAGTGTAAAACCGCATAAATGTAATCTAATATTTCTTCCGGTTCTATCTTGCCAACAATATTTTCAATCTCTTTTACAATTTCGATTTTAAGGTTTGGTACTCTTGTGCCGTCTTTAGAATAAAGATAAAGTGGGAAGACATAATCTGTCCCTTGAACCCCAGGAGGCGAATATATTCTAATTTCAATCAATGAATTTGTAATAAAACAAGGTGCCGAGTCAAAATCTTGTCCACGTTTTGTAACAAGTCCTATGTTTTTTTTGAATAAAAAATGCTTCATAAGATTTTTCCTCGAATCACCTCTTGGAATAATCTCGCTAATTTTATCCAATGGATAATAGGTAAATCTATAATCAAATGGACGATACTGTACCAATGTTATGTCTGAAAATTTCGCATTCAAAAATAATTTTCTCTTATCTTTTAGTTTCCAGTCGAAAGTATCTTTGAATTTATATTTTGAATGAATAAAATCATCATTATGCTCATTAATATCGCCAAGTAATTCTTTGACACTTTCACTTGTATAATGATTCTTAACTAACAAACTATCTTTTCTGAATTTCACGCCACTACCTGATTCAGTGAACAATTCTTGAAAATTAAATGTAGTAATGTGCTGTTCATCCAAACTAAAATCTTTCGGAACAAAAAAGTATTTTGGCTCAATAATATTTAATGTTTCCCAGCGAATCGTACTTAAATCATTTTCAATAAGCTTCAAAAATTTATTGTCCCTCTTTCCATAAAGCTCATAGTATTTTACAATTCCAAGTTTATCTTTTTTCTCAGATTTTCTAATCATTATAGAAATAGCCACACCTTGCTGAATATCAAAAACATTTTCATCTTTACTGCCGTCTGGCGCAGTCTCTTTCTTTTTTGCGTTTCCGTGTAAATCCAAAACATAAATTTCATCAAATGTTTCGAGCAAATGTTTTCTCATTTGGCGGTGAATAATACCGTCTAAAAAAGTATTATTCGTAATCATCGCAACTATGCCGGTCTTGTTCTTTTCAATATAATGTTCGGCATAGCGGATAAATTTTATGTAATCATCTGAAAGAGGCTGAATGTTTCTTTCATTCAAATCTTTCTTATAATCTTTAATTAAGTCTGTAATCCACTTCCCTTTATTGGAAGAGCTAACATTGTAAGGCGGATTTCCAATAACAACCATAATCGGCGTATCATTCTTTATTAAAGATGCTTCCTTGGATTCTTCTGCAATGCTTTCTGCAAATCCAAATCCAGAAAAAGGTAATTGAAAATCGTCTGCTTCTTCCAAAGAATTAGTTAAATAAATTCCGAAGCGCCTATTATTAAAATATTTAAATCCTTTGCTTTTAAGATTCATGCTTATTTTAAGATGTGCAATTGTGTACGGCGACATCATCAATTCAAACCCATGGACACGAGGCAGCAAATTATGCAGCACATAAGACGGCCAGGTTCCTTTTTGCCCTGCGTTCAATATTTTTTCATAAATAAGTTCGATTACTGAGTTAATAAATGTTCCGGTACCAACCGCAGGATCGAGAATTTGGACTTTGTGAATTTCATTCTGCAATTTAGTTGTATCTGCCAAACCATTCGGCAAACCGAATTCTTCTGCTAGCAGATAATCAACCGCACGTACTATAAAACGCACAACCGGCTGCGGTGTATAATAAGCTCCCATTTTCTTTCTTAATTCTGCATCATACTCTCTCAAAAAATCTTCATAAAAATGAATTACCGGATCTGGTCCTTCCTGGGTTTTGCCCCATAAATCATCTTTAAAATACTGCTTCATTAAATGCGGAATATTTGCATGTGAAAAAACAAGGCAAAGTTCATCAACGATGTATTCTAGACGTTTATCAAAATCTGCACCGGTTATATGGTTAAAAAATTGTCTTAAGAATGGATTTGATTTAGGCACAAGTTCCTGGGCTTCTCTTCTTGTAAAATCATTAGGCGTGTCATCAAAATACCTTGCAACAAAAAGCCCGTAAACTAAAGTCTGTGCATACATATCAGCGAAAGCTTCTGTTTCAAGATCGTGCACAAGAAGCTTTTTAAGTGTTTTATATATTTTTATAATCTCTGAATTCTTTTCTGAATCAACAGAAAGAAACTGCAATAAATTATCACGAATTCTTTGTGCCTTACCGCCCATTATTTTAGCTAGATGCAAACCGCTTTTAATTGGTTCTTTGTGGGATTGAGTAAAATCTATTAATGTTTTTGCGGCATGTTCAAAGTTTTCCGGTAGCGCATCAATAGTACGGTTATGAATATTGTAGTCTGCAATTTTAATTGGTTCATCATAACGTTCGCCGTTTCGATAAAACCGGAATTCTACATAATCGGTAAGCACTAAATTTGCATAGCCGAAATACCTAGTCATCTGTTCGGATTTTTCAATCTTATCTAAAGATACACCAATATCTTTTGCTTCGATATAAAGGATAGGCACACCAAATTTTAGGATTCTAAAATCCGGCTTGTTTCCTTTAATGGCTTTTGCATCATGGTCAATCCTATTCACATTTATTGATTCAAAAATTCCTTTTAATAGAATTTCAAAATCAGTCCGGTAACCCATTTCACTTGTTTCTTCAAACTTAAATTTTGATTTAATAGAATGAATGTAAGTTTCAAAAATTTTTTGTGTGGGTATCATATTCACTTCTTTTATCAATATTAATTCTTTGAACGTAACAATATGTTTTATACTTTTTAGAATCTCTACGATTAGTCGCGTAAAACTTATCGACAGCTTTGAATGGCTTAATAGGAACTGGAAACATCTTCCCCGCACATTATTAAATAAATGATAAATAATTTAGTAATTATTTAACGCAAAATAAATCTTTTCCGGAATTTCCGTTGTTCGATCCATTTCATTTCTGCATTAGAATAAACCGGCTTTGATAATATTTCTTGATGCCAATACTTTTTTATACTAATTTCATACTAATTTGATACTCATTCCATACTTAATCTATACTCATTTCATACTCAAACCATACTCATCTTATACTTATCTTATACTCATCTTGTACTCAAATTATACCGGAAGGAATGACGAAATATGAATGTCGATTTGCGAATGGCGAATGACAATATTCAGAAATTAAAATCCGCCGGTTCGCCGTTAAGTATTCGCCCGCGCAGTATTAGGTCGACATAAATTTCTTTAATGAAGTCGTTTCCATGTTTATCGTACAATTCAAAAGCCAGCCCGTTCTTTAACCTGAAAAGATAATTCCGGTAAGCTTTAGGAAGCTCTTCAAGCAGCTTTCTCCTAGTATATTCTCCGGCAGCATTTACAATACCCGCCCTCCAGTCTTCGTTGAATTCTACCGGTGTGAATGGGTCGGCATATTTGAGTATCTGCATTGCTTGTTCAAACTCAATATCGTCTAAATATTTCGTCCCGTTTTCAAACGCATTCATCTTGTTTATAATTTTGGCATCCTCAAATTTTTCCATAAATATGTCCAGAACATCCTTATCAAGGTGATCAAATTCCGGTCTACCGTCTTTCGTGGATACGGGCTTGCCTTTGTTAGTTTCTTCGTATTTTTTTCTATCCTCTTCCCGTGCAAGATTGCAATAAAATTCTTCTTTTCTCCCGCGAACATCGTCAAGTAAATGAAGAGAGTTTAGTCCTGTCTTGTTTTCATAAAACTCGTACCAGCAGGGTCTTTGTGTAAAATAATTTTCTGATTCCTCATTAAAGTAATGCTCTTTGAAATCCTCGTATTCCTGCCATTCATTTGCTTCCTCATCAATAACATCGTCATAATTGCTTTCCGAGGCAAACTGCATGTATAAATCAAATTCCTCCTGCGAAATAGGAGTAATGAACGGGCAATCGTCTATCCTCTTTTCCCAGATTTTAAAGTCCGCTGTAATTGTAACACCCTTCAGGCTGATTTCCTCCGCTCTCCATCTGCATTGTAGATCGAATAGCTTTCTTTGCTGTATTCTCCAGATGTGGTTTTCAGCCATCTCTCTAAACATAAGGGTCATGTTGTTTTCTACGCCTTCATACAAATCGCCGTGATAAACAGCGAACGCCTTTTTACCGGAATAATATTCCTTAAACCTTCTAATGCTCATTTGATTATACTCATCAAAAAAGCTTTTATACTTTTGATTGTTATTAAGGTCGTTAAGGATTTCTTCTTTTATTTTATCATAATCATATGCAGCTGCCGGCTTCTTCATCTCGCCCGTGGAATTTTTTTCTGGATTCATATTTTCTTCCATTAATCAAAAACCTCCTTTTGGTATGATATTATAAATTAATAAATATCCTCAACAAAATAGATATCAAACTCCTAATGCCTGCCATGAGAAGCTTTAGCGAAGCAAGAACTATTGAATTGCGGTTGAGCGGCAACCAAATTACAGGGTTTTGTTTTCAGCTTAGCCCCAGCAACAAAACGACGAATGACCACTTAATGAGGAATGATGAGTGACGAGTGACGAATGACGAATGACAATTTTCAGAAATTAAAATCCGCAGGCTCGCCGTTCAGCATTCTTCCTTCAAGAATTTCGTGTTTAAAATGGTCAACCACTCCATCTAAATATTTCTTCCTAAGAGCGCGATCGTCTCCTTCGAATTTAATACCGGCATTTACACGAAACCGGTAATCAGCATATACTTTAGGCATTTCTTCAATCAGTTTTATTTTCTCATAATTATGCGCAGCTTCAATTATGCCATCCTTCCAGTTTTTATTATTGCCAATCGGCATAATTCTGTCGGCATAGTGCAGTGTCTCTATGGCATCGGCTAAATCATCATCTTCCATTTCAACAATCCTTCTGTATCCTATGTATTTCCGGTACGTGTCCTCATCTTCAAATTTTCGGATGAATTCCTCGATGAAGCCGTAATCCCATGGAATTGATTCTTTGTGTTCATACTTCACCTCTGCTTTAGGCTTGTCTTTATTTTTTTCTTCCTCAATTTTCCTTTTGTTCTCTATATAAATATCGATATAGAAATCTTCTTTAGTCCCCCTTAGGTCCGGCAGCAGGTATAAAACTCCAAGCCCGGTCCTTGATTCATAGAATTCATACCAGGGCGGCGGATCTGTATAATATTCTTCGTGCTTATCAAGGTAAAAATATTGTTTCTTAAAATCTTCATAATCCTGGTAACCTTTACTGTTAAAATCCCAATAAAAAATATCGTTGTAAGAACTGTAATTAAGATAAGCCATGTACAAATCAAACTCGTCTTGAGAGATAGGTGAAATGAAAGGACATGATTTAATATGCCGTTCCCAATAAAGGAACTCATAAGAGATTTCAACTTCCGGTATTTTGATTTGTTCAGCACGCCATTTTATCTGAAGGTCATAGAGCTTGCGCTGCTGGATGTCCCAGATTATTTCCTCAGCCTTGTTGTAATATTTCGTTATATAATCTTCTTCATTACTGAGACAATAGTCGCTGTAAACTAAAAGCCTTGCTTTATGATGAGCATAACTTTCAATAAAGCTGTCTACACTTGATTTTTTGTACGGCTCAAAAAAACTGGAATAGCGGGGATTAGTTTTTAGATCAGATAAGAATTCAGACTCAAGCCTTTTGAACTTTTCCGCCCATTCTTTTCTTTCTCTTGCACGCTTTTCAGCATAGCTTTCGTTTTTGTTTTTATCTTCGTCCATATTCCTCTTTCTAAAAATTAAAATCTCTCTGTTCGCCGTTAATTTCCCTCCCGTCCAGAATATCATTTCTTATCATTTCCTCTAAATCAAAATGCCACTTATCCCGCAGGATTTCCTCCTCCTCATTAAAGAAAATTCCGTTTTTAATTCGTAATAGATAATTATCGTATGCCTTCGGCAGTTCTTCAATAAGCCTCTTTTTGGTATATTCATTTGCAGCTTGAATTATCCCTCTCCGCCAGTGAATATTATCTTCTACTTCTACTGGTTCACACGCTGTCTGCAATATTAAAATAGCTTTTTTAAATTCTTCGTCATGTTCAATATCTTCATATTTTTGGTTTGTCTTTTCATAATAAAATAGCTCCGGATTTTCAAACTTCTCCATGAACTTCAAAATATTTTCTTCATTGAAAAACAGCAGCGGCGCCTCATTAGTTTTAAATTCCGGTTTCTCTTTGTTCTTCTCCTCAAACTCTTGTTTCCACTTTTTTCTTTTAAGACTAATATAAAACTCCTCCTTCTCACCGCGAATGTCGGGAAGAAGATATAAAGTTCCCATGCCGGTTCTTGATTCGTAAAATTGGTACCATTCGGGAATATCCGGCGCAACGCAATCATATCTATCCCAGGTAAAATTCCACTCTTTATATCCTTCATAATCCTGCCAATCTTCTACCCGCTCAAAAATATCATCGTACGGGCTTATTTGAATGAAAGCCATGTACATATCGAATTCTTCTTGTGTAATTGATGTAAGGAAGGGACAGTTTTTGATATGTTCGCCCCATTTTTCAAACGTATGGCTTATATCTATTTCCGGAATTACAATTTGTTCCGCTCTCCATTTACATTGCAGATCAAATAATTTGCGCTGCTGTATTTCCCAGATCTTTTCCGACGCAATATCATAGTACATAGATGCAATTTCATCCTCTCTTTGAAGATCGTATTCTCCATGCAAAGTATAAAGTGTCTTACGGTGAGCAAAGCGCTGCTTAAAGCCGTCAACTCCAGATGGCTTGTATTTATCAAAAAAGATTTTGTATTTAGAATCGGTATTCAGTTCCGCTAAAATCTTTGAGTACAAATTATCATACTTTATCTTTTGTTCATCTTCGAAGCTGACAACTTTTAATGAACCTGCTTTAATGTTTACTCTATTATTTTCATCTTCATTCATAACCATCATCCTTAAAAATTAAAATCTTCCGGTTCGTTATTCAGAACTCTGCCGTGCAAAATTATTTTTTTATGGAAGGCGTTTGAATAATCCAAAGTATCTGAATCATCTTTTTCTTCAAGCTCCAGCCCTGCATTTATCCTAAACAAATATTTTTTGTATGCCTTTGGTAGTTCTTCTATAAGTCTTTTTTTCTGATATTCATTGGCGGTCTCGATCAATCCCAGCCTCCAGTCTTTATTATACCGGATTTCGATATTAGCAGGTTCCGGCTGCAGAATTTTTAAGGCCTGATTAAGTTCACCGTCTGTGTCCCGCTCTTTATCTTTTTCAAATGCTCTGTGTATCCTTAAAAGCCGGCTGTCTTCAAAGAACTTTAGGAATTCTTCAAACTGTTCGTTATCATAAGCGTTCAAGTCCGGTCTATCGTCTTTATCTTCCTTCACAATATTCTTCTTTTTTTTTCCTTTCTCTTGTTCCTCGTAATAAAGATTGCTATAAAATTCTTCTTTCTGGCTTCGCAAGCTTGGCAAGTTGTAAAGCTCCGCTAGGCCTTTATTCTTTTCACAATACCTGTACCAGTACGGTGTTCCATCTCCATAATCTTCCTCTTTTGCACTGGATAAATATTGATACTTATAGTTCTGAATATTCTGCCAAAGCGCTGGCTCATAATTTATCTCTTCGAACGAGCTTGATTTTATATAGTCCATATATGTATCAAATTCTTCCTGAGTTATTGCCGGGATAAAAGGACATCTTACAATATGAAGTGACCAAAAATCAAAGTCCCATGTTATATCAACTTCTTTAATCTTTATAAGCTCTGCATTCCATTTATAATTAAGCCTTAATAATTTTTCCTGTTGTATCTCCCATATTTTTTCACTGGCCATTTGGGAATACCTTGAGCAGCTTTCTTCTTCTTCATCAACCGCATATTTGCCGTATACAATTAGCTCAGCTTTCCTTCTGGCATAATACAATTTGAAATCTTCGACCGAGATATTATTAAACGGTTCAAAGAATGGAATGAATTTAGGGTTAGTCTTTAAGTCATTTAATATATCTACTTTCAGCTTTTCAAATTTTTCTTCTCTTTCTTTTTTTTCTCTTGCAAGCTTCTCGGAATAGCTTTCGTTTTTGTTTTTATCTTCGTCCATATTCCTCTTTCTAAAAATTAAAATCTCTGGGCTCGTCGTTAATTTCCCTTGCATCAAGAATATCTTCTTTCCAGTGTTCAACTTTAACGGATGCAATATCATACTTCCGATCATGCGTATCTTCGAACGGCAGACTGATACTTAGTCTGAACTTATAATCCTTATAAACCTTCGGAAGTTCCTGAAGTATTTTTTTTCTTCTATATCCGTTAGCCGCATCGATTATTCCCTGCCGCCAGTTTTCGTTATAATCCATCTCTACTGCCTCACTCGCAAGTTGAAGAGTCTCTTTCGCATTATTTAGGTCGCGGTCATCATTCAGTTCTTCCCAGCGGTCTCTAGCTTTATGCAGTTTCAATAATTTAGCATCTTCAAACATCTCAATAAACTTTTCGCAATTTTCATAAAAAGAATTCATCCATGGACGGTTATCGGCATTTTTACCCGGATTATTCTTTTCTTTTTCCTCCCATTCTTTTCTTCTTTTCTCTCTCATCTTATTAATATAGAAACTTTCTTTTTCTCCGCGGATATTGGGAAGGTTTCGAAAGAAATTCTGCTTCGTCCTGGAGTCATGGAATTTATACCAAAGAGGATATTCCCTGCTGTCCCATTCCGTCTTATTTTCCACGTTAGAAAAACTCAAGAATTCATCATAGTCCTGCCAGTTTTCGACCCACTCAATTTTATCATCATAGGGCACAGATGAAATGAATTCCATGTACAATTCTAATTCCTGCTGAGTAACCGGAGAAATAAAAGGGCAAAGACTTATATGCTCGCCCCAGTATTCAAATTCCGGGCTGACCACAACTTCCTGGATTTTTATTTCTTCGGCGCGCCACTCACACTGCATGTCGAACAGCTTTTTCTGCTGTATGTCCCAAAATCTTTTCTCCGCCATTACGCGGTAACGCATTGCATATTCTTCTTCACGCTTCAGATAGTTATTTCCATACAGACTTATATTTGCTTTTGCAGCTGCATATCTGGTCTTGAAAGTATCTAAAGAATAGGGACTGTACTTTTCGAACTCTTCAATGTATTTGAGATTTTTATTTATCTCGTCGAGGCATTCTTTCGTCTTCAATTCAAAGATTTCATCTTCGGTAAGCTTTCTTCCTTCCTCGTTTGATGATTCTCCTTCGCCCTTTTTGCCCGTGTTATCCTCTTCCATATTACAACCACCTTAAATATTAAGAGCATGTTATTTTTTTTGCCTAGCGGACAACGATAATATGCGGGGCAGTCTGTCAAGCAGTTTAAATATAATAAAATTTGAAATCCAAAGCTTATAAAATTTAACTTCTTCCAAGCCAAAGAATGAGGAATGGAGAATGAAGAATGACTAATGACAATTGACGATTGAAGAAATGTCCTGTCCTGAAATAGGCTGCCCAAATTTATTATTCTTTAATCAAGCAGACATAGTTGATTTATATTTATAAGCAATGATGTCCAAATTATTTTTATTATGATAGAAAAGTTAAAACAATAGAGCATACAAATGCTTTATTTAGAAAGGCAAGTTTCAATCCCCCAATTCCATTTTCAAGATTAAATCAAAGCGCTACATAATAAAATTTAATATATCACTCCTGCCGGAATTTTAATCATATTATGTTTTATCGAGCAGTTAATAATATTACACTCCTAACGGAGGGTGTTGCACAACTCTAGTTTTGTAAAGATAAACCGCAAGTTTAAGCTTCTGTTTTATTCAAAAATCAATGACAAACATTTGCTTGATAGTATTTTCACAAATTAAGGATTTTCAGTCATTTGCTTTACCGGCTGAGCTAAGGACTTGGTTTTATCTGATGAGTAAGCCGGTCTTCTTTGCTTGATGCCAGCTATAAATGAACTTTTTTAGAAAGGAACGCACTATAATGATTCTGAAATCTGATAATAACTTAACATAAATTTTTCGTGCAGTCTTTGGAATTGAAATATCAAAGCTCCGAATAATAATGCATGAACAATATTTTTTCTGTTGACAAAGATTGTTCTGATAAATAATCTCCAGAAATAGAGCCTCCCCTTTCCCATTATGCCTGAGAAATAAATAATCTTGAATAATGTAACCAAATCGTTAAAAGCGAATTCTTTCCTAATAGGGTTTTCTGCTCTGTGGTTTCCGTAGTATGACAAGAATTGGCTTGCGCGATTATATATTTTTTGAGGATTGTAAATATTATCCAGAATTTTTTTATACCCGTTATATAAGACCATCTTATCCATTTTGGTAATAATGTTAGTCATATTTTCGTCAAAATCAAAAGGCTCAATCAGCCTGTCCTCAAGCTTCAGCTTTATATTTAAATCGGTACCGGGAGGAGCTTTTAATATATTTACTGTAGCCATTACAATTCCGCTGTTTTGTATAAATTCGATTTGCTCTTGGAAGATGGATTCTTTATCGGAATCAAATCCAACAATAAACCCGCCGGTAACAATATAGCCTTTCTGCTGAAGCAGCTTTACGTTTTCAAGCAGATCCCTTCTGAGGTTCTGAGTCTTTTTACAATCCTCCAGACTCTCTTCGCTAACAGACTCAATACCAACGAAGATATGCCTGAAGCCTGCTTCAATCATTAATTTCATCATCTCTTCGTCATCTGCAAGATTTATAGTTACCTGTGTTGCAAATCCCGGCGCATTTTTATTTCTCCTCCGCCAATCAATCAATGCGGGCAGCAGATTATTCTTTAGATCTCTTCTGTTCCCTATCAGATTGTCGTCGGCAAACAAGATCATTCCGGGATTACCTGAAGCAAGTATTAAGTTTAATTCATCTATTATCTGGTTAGATGTTTTTGTTCTAGGCTTTCTTCCGAATAAAGTCGTTACATCGCAGAAGTCGCACCGGTAAGGACAGCCTCTGGAGTACTGAACAATTGCATAAGCATATTTATTTAAGTCGATAAGATTCCAATCCGGCAAAGGAGATTGTGTTACGTCTGCAAACTCCCCGGTAGTGTAATACCTCTGCGGTTTACCTTCAGTAATATCTTTAATAAAGATTGGGAGAGTAATTTCAGCTTCATTTAACACGAAGTGGTCTACTTCAGAAAATTTTTCAAACTCATGTGTGAATAACGGTCCGCCCGCCACAACTTTTTTATTGAACTTTTTACAGTATTCAATAGCTTTCTTAGCATATTCAGCCTGCACATTCATAGCCGATATAAAAACGTAATCCGCCCACTCAACATCTGCAGGGCTAAGATTGGTTACGTTAAGGTCAACTAGCTTCTTTTCCCAGTCATTAGGCAGAAGCCGGGAGATAGTCAACAGCCCAAGCGGCGGATAGCTGGACTTTTTGGAAATTATTTTCATTAAGTGCTTCATCGCCCAAAAAGTATCAGGCATCTCCGGATAAAGAAGCAAGATATTCATAATTATGTTTTTAATATTTAGATATAAATGAAAATTTCCGCAATAATATAAAAGACAACTGTAATAAATCCTATTATAAAAACTCTACTCAGTTATTAGAGTTTATCACGTAAATAAGAAAAAGATTTATATAAGTTTCAGTTTAAACCTGGTTACGCATGCCGCAACGTAAAATTGGTACAAATCAAAATAATAAAATTTATTTCAGGTTCAAACATTGTTTATACATTAGTAAAAAATTAGTGATGCATTTGGAATGAAGATTTAGAAGAGAAACTTGAAAATAAGAAGTTATATTTTGGATAAGATTTCGCACTTGATGTTAGGAGAGATTCCGATTTTCGGAAAACCGCCGATACGTCTTCACTAGAGTTTCGGCGGACAGGCACAAGGATTTTTTTAAAAAGAAAAACCCGCCTCGGTAAGCGGGTTTAAGTCCGGCTTCGTTTCACTACGCCGCAACACGTGGGCAGAGACGGAATCGAACCGCCGACACAAGGATTTTCAGTCCTTTGCTCTACCGACTGAGCTATCTGCCCTTCAAAATTTTGTGGCACAAATCTATTAAAATTGAGAATAATTTCAAAACTTAAATCAATAGATAATTTAGAATTTTAAAATTAAAATGAAATATTTTGAAAATTATACATTCAACATTTTACATCGTCAAAGCCATAATTGCTTTTTGAACATGCAGCCGGTTTTCAGCTTCGTCAAAAATTACAGAATTGGCTGAGTCTGCGACTTCATCAACAACCTCGTCACCTCTGTGTGCAGGAAGACAATGCATGAAGAGATAATCTTCTTTCGCATTCTTAACAAGTTTTGGATTTACCTGGTAATTCTTGAAAACCTTTTTTCTTTTTTCAGATTCAGATTCTTGTCCCATGCTTGCCCAAACATCTGTATAAATTACATCAGCATTTTTCACAGCTTTAACCGGATCTTCAGTAATTTCAATTTTGCTTCCGGAAGATTTTGCATTGCTCAAAGCATTATCAACAATTTGTTTCTGCGGCTGATAATCTTTAGGCGACGCTATGGAAATATTCATTCCAACCTTAGAACAGCCATGCAATAGACTATGAGCTATATTATTTCCATCACCGACATAAGCAAGCTTTAATCCTTTTAATATTTTTTTCTTTTCGTAAATCGTAAACAAATCAGTTAATACCTGGCAAGGATGAAGCAGATCTGTTAATCCATTGATAACAGGTATTGAAGCATACTTTGCCAGATCAACAACGTCCTGATGATCGAATGTTCTAATCATTATTCCGCTTAGGTAACGCGACAAAACTTTTGCTGTATCCGGAATGCTTTCGCTTCTTTTAAGTTGAAGATCGTTCGGGCCAAAATACATTCCAATTCCGCCAAGTTGATAAATACCAACTTCAAAAGAAACACGGGTTCTTGTTGATGGTTTTGAAAAGATCATTCCTAAAGTTTTTCCTTCAAGCAAGCGGTGAGGTTCGCCTGTCATTTGTTTGAATTTAAGAGATGAACTTAATTCAAATATTTGCCAAATTTCTTCGTGGGAAAGATCATTGATTGATATTAAACTTTTTCCCTTCATATTTACTGCCATAACTACCTTTGTAAAATTTAAAAGTTAACTAATGAAATTTATAAAGTTTTATATTTGTTACAAAGAAATATTTGAGATAAAATGAATAAAAATTCCCAGAAATTTCCGTTTTTGGAATATATATCCCCATGAACGGTATAATATTACATTTTTATTTTTCAAATAATTCCTTTTTCCTTTAGAATACTTTTTACAGTAATAGAACCAATCTCCTGCAATTCGTATTTAACTCGTACCGAAGGTTTATTTATTTTCAAAATTCTTCCAAGATCAATTGGAGTTCCGATAATTACTGAATCGCAAACTGTATTGTTAATTGTCGCTTCAAGATCTTTAATTTGTAATTCTCCATATCCCATTGCCGGAAGAAGCTTGCCGATCTTTGGATATTTTTTGTAAGTGTCATTAATAGAATTCACAGTGAATGGTCTTGGGTCAATAATTTCCGATGCACCGTAATTCCAAGCTGCTATCATTCCGGCGCCATATTCCATTTCACCGTGAGTTAGTGTCGGCCCATCTTCAACAACTAGAACTTTCTTACCTTCTATTAATTCCGGATGATCTACAAATAAAGGCGAGGCAGCTTCAATTACTTTTGCTTTTGGATTAATTGCTCTAATATTATCTCGAACAATCTTTAAATTTTTCGGTTCCGCAGAATCAATTTTATTAATTATAACGGCGTCCGCAATTCTTAAAGAAGTGTTGCCGGGAAAATAACTCAATTCATGCCCGGCTCTATGCGGATCAACAACAGTAAAAACAACATCAGATTCATAAAATGGAATGTCATTGTTTCCGCCATCCCAAACAATAACATCAGCTTCTTTTTCGGCTTCTCTCAAAATTGCTTCGTAATCTACACCGGCATAAATAACGCTTCCCATAACAATATGAGGTTCATACTCTTCCATTTCCTCAATTGTGCAATCGTGTTTTTTTAAATCTTCAATCGTCGCAAACCTTTGTACTTTTTGTTTTACTAAATCACCGTAAGGCATTGGATGACGAATTGAAACAACTCTTTTTCCGGCTTCACGCAAGACTTGAACAACTTTCCTTGATGTCTGAGATTTTCCGGAACCGGTTCGTACTGCTATAACTGCAACAACCGGTTTAGAACTTTTAATCATAGTTTCATTATTACCAAGAAGCCTAAAAGAAACACCAGCAGCATTTACGACTGATGCTTTAGTCATTACATAATTAAATGGAACATCCGAATATGAAAAAACAACTTCTTCAACTTTAAGTTCTTTTATTAGTTCAACAAGCTTTTTTTCATCATAGATTTTAATTCCGTTGGGATAAAATTTTCCGGCTAGCTCTGATGGATAAATTCTTCCATCAATATTTGGTATTTGAGTTGCAGTGAATGCGACAACATTGTAGTTTTCGTTATTCCGGAAGTAGACGTTAAAATTATGAAAGTCACGACCGGCAGCACCCATGATAAGAATATTTTTTCGGGACATAAAATCCCCCTTTCCTTTCTTTTTAGTTCAACCTTGTGAGTATTAGCAAACTTAAGTGATTTATTTTGTATATAATCACTATATGTCTGAATTATTATACTGGTTAAGATAGAAAATTAAAATGTGAAAGTCTTTAGAGAAAGGCGCAAGTTCAGAAAAAAATTTTTATTCAGATTTTTGAATTATTCTACGGTAACGCTTTTTGCTAAATTTCTCGGCTGATCAACATTTAATCCCTTTTTAACGGCAATATGGTATGCCAATAATTGAAGAGGAATTACTGTAAGAATAGGCATAAGCATTCTGATCGTATCGGGAATTTTAATTGAATAATCCACAAGCTTATCAATGTTATCGTCATTCTCGCTTGCAATTGCAATAATCCTTCCCTTTCGAGCTCTGATCTCTTGAATATTACTTATAATTTTTTCGTATGTAGAATCTTTTGGGGCGATAAAAATAACCGGCATATTTTCATCGATTAATGCAATTGGTCCATGCTTCATTTCTGCTGCCGGATATCCTTCGGCATGAATGTAAGAAATTTCTTTCAGCTTTAAAGCGCCTTCTAAAGCAACAGGAAAATTATATCCTCTGCCAAGGTATAAGAAATTTTTTACATCTTTAAATTCATTTGCAATTTGTTCAATCTGATCATTGAGCTTTAAAATATCCGATATCTTGTCCGGAATTTTCTGCATCTCTTCAGCAATTGATTTGCCGTCTACCAGGCTCATATCTTTTCTACGGGCAATTAATAAAGTGATTAACGCAAGCACCACCAGTTGAGAAGTAAATGCTTTTGTAGAAGCAACTCCTATTTCAGGCCCGGCATGAGTATAAACTCCGGATAAACTTTCTCGTGCAATTGAACTACCGACAACATTGCAAATTCCAATCACCAAAGCTCCGCGAATTTTTGCTTCTCTTAATGCTGCAAGAGTATCCGCAGTCTCACCGCTTTGAGAAATAAAAAATATTGCATCTTCCTTATTTACAATTGGATTTCTATATCGAAATTCAGAAGCATATTCAACTTCGGTGGGAATCCTAGCAAATTGTTCCAGCATATATTCACCGACAAGTCCGGCATGCCAGGATGTTCCGCAAGCTGATATAATAATTCTTTTTGTATTAACTAATTGATCAACCACTGCCTCTAATCCGCCAAGCTTAGATGTCCCTTTATCAATGAGCAAACGTCCTCGCATCGAATTACAAACCGAAGCCGGCTGTTCCATAATTTCTTTAAGCATGAAATGAGGATATCCGCCTTTGTTTATTTCTTCAAGGCTCATTGTAATTTCATGAATTTCTTTTTCAATTTCTTTATCCAAAATTGTTTTTGCGGTAAATCGATCTCTACATACTTCAACAACTTCACCATCTTCCAAGTAAACAATTTGTTTGGTGTGCGCTAAAATTGCGGATACATCGGAAGCGATAAAATTTTCCTGCTCACCGATTCCAACGACAAGCGGTGAACCTTTTCTGGCAACAATAATTTTATCAGGTTCGCCTTCATAGATTACTGCGATGCCGTACGTTCCTTCAACTTCAGCTAAAGCTAATTGAACGGATCGGAAGAGTGAATGCCCCTTAATCAAAAAGCTATCGATTAAATGCGGCAGAACTTCAGAATCAGTTTCGCTTACAAAAGTATAACCGAATTTTTGCAGACCAGCTTTTAGAATCTGAAAATTCTCAATGATTCCATTATGAATAACAAATAAATTTTTAGATTTATTACAATGAGGATGAGCATTTATTTCATTCGGCACACCGTGCGTTGCCCAGCGTGTATGGCCGATTCCAAGTGTTGCTGTTAAATTAAGCTTTTCAATTTTTTCTTCGAGCAGAGATACTTTGCCTTTATTCTTAACTACCTGCGAATGATTATTAAGAATAAGACCAATTCCGGCAGAATCGTATCCGCGGTATTCCAAACGTTTTAAACCGTTAATCAGAATAGGAACACAATTCTTATTTCCAATATAACCGACGATTCCACACATTTGAATCTCCTTATTCTTAAAAGAAATTATTGTACTAAAATTTAGAAATGAGAAAGAAAAACTATTTGCAAATTATTTTTAAACTTATTGAACTCTTGCTAACTTTTGAGTGACTGCTTTTACAACGTCGCCATTCTTATATACAATTTTATAAAAATAGATGCCATTTGCAATATCATCGCCATCTTGATCCCTGCCATCCCAATTTATTCTGTTAAAACCAAGACGAAGCTCTGAAGGTGGAATAGAAATTTCTCTAATTAAACGGCCTGCTACTGTATAGATTTTTACTCTAAGTTCATCCGGAACTTGGAAGCCTGTTAATTCAAATGTAAAATATGTATTCGTTTTAAAAGGATTGGGAAAATTATATACATTAATTATATCAGATTGACTGTACACATTAAACATTAATTGAGTTGCGGAAGTATCCGAATAATTTCCTGAACCATCTTTTGTTAATACGTTTAATGTGTGCTGCCCGTCAGCAAGTTTTGGAATCCAGGTAATCTTTGCTTGAGAATTCGGATATGGATCATAAGCAAATAGAACATCCGGGCTGCTGAAATTAAATGGAGAATTATCAAATACAATTGAAAAATCTGTTGTGTCAAGCGGAAGCGGACTATTATCCTTTAGCGCAAAAACTATTTTAGGCTTTGCCGAAACAATATCTCCGTTGACTATTTCCTTACCGTCAAAAGTAATCGACAGTGTTGGAGTAATTGAATCTCTAACAACATAAAATTTATTATCAACAATATTATTAAATGAATAAAATTCATTCCCGCTGTAATTTGCTTCTGCACTAATATCATTTTCAGAATTTAGATTAGTAGTAGATAATGTAGTATTTATTTCAACTGTGCTGTCAGCAGGAATTGAAATATCTTTTGTAAAGAACGGATTACCTGAAGAATTTAGAAATAATTTTACTGTTGATGAATCAGCGTTGGAAAGCCCATAATTATGCAGCTTTAAATTTATATTTAGCGGTACACCCTGCATGATTGAATCCGGATTAAAAGCAAGATCATTTTTTGATAAAGAAATATCCGGCAGCGAAGTATAATTTACAGATATGGATTTCAGTTTAATAGGAGATGAAGAAATAAATGATGAATCCCAAAAATTAAAATTCATCTTGATAAACTCATATTTTTTAGGGTCGATGTTTCCAATGTTATACGGCGACGACAAATTTGTTTTTACTGTGTCCCACAACTTTGTTGATGAATTTTCACCAAGCAGCATCGCATTGAATGAAACATTAGAATTATTGTTTTCAATATTAAAGTTTAAACTGCTCCACTTGCTTGCAGGCCCGATATCATTAGTTGAAACAGTTCCTAATCCATCTAAATATCTTCCTTTGAATTTCGATGTCTTAGATACAATTCCATTTGGATTAAATACTGATGTATAAACAACATTATTAACCAAATCATAACACCATGCATAATAATTTTGGAAAGGACTATAAGTAACCCATTCTTCTTCAAAGATTCCGTCAGAAAGTCTTAGCCTTCGCATAAAACCGCTTTGATAATTTTCATAAGGAAATACATATCCATCGGCAACAAAGAAATTGGTAAATCCGGTATAGCTTGTTCCGCTTAATTGCATATCAGGTTTAGCTAATGACCAATTATTATTCGGATTAAAAGTTCGCAGATAATATTTATAGTTACCAATGCTGTCTTTAATAGTTAAGTTGTAAACGTAATTACTATCGGCAGCTAAATAAAAAGAACCGCTCTGAATTTTTGTATTGTCATATCTGAACATACCGGGAGTAATTCTAACACTTACCGTATCACCGGAAGTTCTATCAACCTTTAACAAGGTATACGAATCTCCGGTTGCTACATAAATAAATCCATCTCTAAAATAAAACATCGCATCTTTGACTGGTGCAAAGAAATTCGGAAGAGTGCCGTAAAATTGTCCTTTCACAGTTCCATTATACCCGGTACCGAACTTATAAATATTTGAAAAACCATTTGCATTATTTCTTAGTGCATAATACCAAATATCTGCGCAGTATAAATACGTCCCGTCAGTTGTAATTGCGGTAAATCCAACTGAATCAAAAGAAGCGGGACTAAACGAAATATCTTCCAGGAAAGTTTTGTTAGAAGGCTTTGGCGGAAGATAATTTGTGTTGAGTACAATTCCGGAATCAGTAACATTCATATTATAAGAATTGAACATATCAAATTGTTTACCCGAAATAAAATATCCATATTGATTTGAATTGGAAATTGAAAAAGTACGCGGCTGACTCCATCCGCTTGAATCTTTTCCGTCATAAATTCTCGAACGCCAATAATAAATTCCTTTATTTAAATTCGGCAGCTTCCAATAAATCAAACCGTCGGAAGCTGATAAGGTTGGTGAATTTATAGTTGTTGAGAAATTTAGATTTGTATCAACCTGAACGTAATATGATAAATTATAATTTAAGTTAGCGCCAATATCTGCAATTTTAAATTCAACAAAATTATTAGAAGTAGAATAACCGTCAATTGGCGAAAGTATATTTGGATTATTCAAATTGTAAACAGCAAATGTAACTGATGCAGAATTATCCGTATAATCTTCTTCGGGTATAATATTTACATCATTAACTTTAGCTGTTAAAGTATAAAGACCGGCTTTCGGCGGAATCCAAGAAAAATATGTTGAATCTTCCAAACCAAAACTTGATAACTTCCTCTGAACTAATTGATAAGAAGTATCTGAAGATTGAACAAACAGTTGAACTGTTACAGTATCATTTGGAAATATTACACCAAAGTTTTGAACATTTACTTTTACTTGAATAGTATCATTTACAACCGCATTATCTTTATTCAAGGAAATACCTGAACGTGAAATGCTAAAGTCCGGTTTGTCTGGCAAAGCTAATTTAAATAAGGGATCACCTAAATAAGTCAGCAGTGCAATTTGACTGGTGTTATAACCAGCTGCAGCTTCAACATTTTTTAGGTACTGAAAAACCTTGCCTGATATATAATCTTTATTGTCAAAAATTTCTCTAAAAATATCGTTATCAAAATTTGTTGCTACATTCCAATAAGTTAAACCTACATTGCCGAAAAATCCGATACTTCCTTTACCCGGAACTTGATTAAACTGTTCACCAAAAACATCTTGATCATCAAAATGAGCTGTGTAGCAAGTTAGACTAAGGATTAACGGAAGCCTTCCGCCATTATTCAACAAATAAATATCATCATTAAGAAATGTAAGATCCCACTGATACCCGCCGCCATGACCATAAT
The DNA here is from genome assembly GCA_023475265.1 of Bacteroidota bacterium. Classification (GTDB taxonomy): domain Bacteria; phylum Bacteroidota; class Ignavibacteria; order Ignavibacteriales; family Ignavibacteriaceae; genus FEN-1297. The sequence continues at coordinate 49,623 of JAMCWE010000241.1, read as the reverse complement.
AATTTGTCAGCACAGTGCCTTGATTAATTTTATCTCTTATTTCAGGTCCACCGCCCTGGAATGGAATATAATCCGGTTGATTTGGATACCGCATTACTTTGGTCGATTTAATTCCATTGGGAACAAGAAATGTTTGTTCAAGTTCAACGCTCGCTTGATTCAAACCCAAAGCGCTTTCATCGGCTTGGTCTATTCCTGATGAAAGTAATAAAACATTTCGTTTCCAATCTTTCGAATTATCCTGAGGATAATTTATCAGCTTATCAACAAGAATATTTCCTTCATCAACTGTTTCACATGATAACCTGCCAATTGCTAAATCGGGATGAACACTATTTCCTGTTACAGCCACAATCATATTATCGCTTATACCTTCACCATAGGTGTAAGAGTAATAAGGTATCGAAGGAACAAAATTAGGACGGCTTGTTGTAAGAAGATGCCTATAATCATGACTCATATCTCCTAGCAAAACAACATATGCAGGCGATGGTTTCTGCCAATTATAAAAAGCAAATTTTACAAAATCTTGCAAAGCGTATGGATCAAGAAGCCCGTTTGAAAACTCATTATAAATTTGATTTACATAAACAATTTTTATTCGTGGATTTGTTATTGTGGAATCCGGGAAATTATTTTGCCTGAAGCTTGCTAATTTTTCTGCGACTGATTTAAAATCCGGATGAGCAATAATTATATAATCGGCACCGTTGGCGGTGTTTCTTAAATCTGATTGAACACTTTTAACGATCGAGTCCGGAGATAAATAATAATCATAACCCGCACAGAAATAATCAACAGGTGAATTTGAATTTACTGAATCAACGAAAATTGCAGAACTATATTGATCATGAGGGACAAGTGCATTTTTAATTATTTCTCCTTTTTGCGGGATGAATACTTCTATTGAATCTCTTTCCCAACGCCAAGTCCAAAATTCAACTTTTCCGGAAATGTTTGGCGGGCTGCTAAACTCAATATGATTTGTATCTGCTCTATTATCTCTCCAATAATCAATCTCGAACCAATTGACTGCAACCTCATCGCTGTTTATTAATGGACAAGCATCGCCAATAACTTTTACTTGTAAAAGATTTCCGGTCGGATAAAGATGAAAACTATCATTTGAAATTTTGATTGTTTTTTCAAATGTAGCAGTATTTTGAGCCGCCCAAGATATTGCATCAATAGGCATGCTGTTTAGACTGACATAAGCTTTATGATTTGCATCGCAGCCGCCGTTTGTAGTTAAACCTTGCATCTGAACTCTGATAGTGATATAGGTTGAATCAGCATCCATCTCCTTCAATCCGTTAAAGGTATATTCAAAGTCATGCTGAACACTTCCGTTTTGTCCTGAGATATTATCCCACAACCAAAAATCTCTGTGGTCATCGCCGGCATAACCAAGATTTTCAAACAACGAATCTTTTTCAAAATGAAGAGTAGTTAAATTAGTTTGATAAGTATAATCCCAAGTTTTGGGATATCCGTCAAACTCTTTATATCTAAGGCCATCAGAATCAGCTTGAACAGAGAAGAAATAAACGTTGCCATTATTATAAATATTTTGCGATGCATAAGGAGTTGGAGTTGGAGGATAACCAACAAATTCAAAATAATCTCCGGAATTAAAAATGCCGTCATTGTTTAAATCAGAAATGTTAATTGGAACCTGGTTTCCATTATTATATAGTTCTAATTTATTAAGAGGAATATCATTTAATTGCATGCCAGCCGCGATTAACTGATCATAAGTTATCCGATAAACTCCCTTTTTATTCAAATATATTTGATAATAATTTTTATTGGGATTATACCAATAACTTTGGCCTGAAACAATTTTCTGATTTATAACCGGTTTACTTACTCCAATCCAATTTATTGCTTGCAGCTTATTTGCTACAGAATTATTAATGAATTCATTTGTTTGAGGATCATTAACTTTTGCAACATTTTGAACCAATCCATTTGAAGCGACATTAAAATCAATTTCAACTTGTATTTTTCTATTAAATATTAATTCCTTTGAGATAGGATTAAATTGGAAAGGCGACGTATTAAGAATTATAATTCTAGCATAACGATAAATATAATCATCAACTATTTCAGCAGATTCAGACGGGAAAAAATTATTGGAGCTGTAAATTTTTTCATCCAAATCATTAATTGACAATTGCTTTTCGGCAGGATCATATTTGGGTAATGGCAGAATAAATTTGTTTTGATAAATGACTTTATCAGTTGAAAGTATTTTTACTTTGGGAGTTGAATTTATCGGCACGCCAACGTTTATATAAAAAGACGGCAGCCAGGGTTCGCCAACTGTTCTTAAAGAAAAGTTTCCTCTTGAAATATATTGAAAATTTTTTCCATCAATTAAAGTATCAATTACCCGGTAGCTGTTTCCGAAGTTAAATTCAATTTTAATATGATCGTTAGCCGATTCAATTATTTTATAATTTTGACAAAAGATTGTTCTACTTGAGACAATCAAGAAAATTAATAATATGTTAAAAAAATATTTCATTAAATAATTTGGGACCTGTTTCCTTTCCTATTCAAAATTAACATCAAATGATGTCCAAAAAATATTTTCATGAACTTCTTTACCAAAAATTTTACTTCTTCTGTATTCATAATTAAGATTTAAATAATAACCGTAAGCAAATTCATATTGAATGTTTAGATTAAGATCATCATAGAGTTCTCTTATACCATCTAACAAGTAAGCATAATCAGAAGCATAAAAAGAAAAATTATTAAATTCACTGCCTCCAAAATTTTCAATTAAATTTCCATTTGCGTCATAAATATTATTTCCGTGCAAAGTATGCGAATAAGAAATATTAATTAATGATCTTGCAGATATTCGATAGCTGATGTCAGTTGAAAACCTTGTAGAATTAGGCTGTAAATCACTGCCAAGAAGATATCCGTTGTTTGTGTAAGTAAGCGCTTCACCAATTCCCGGATGAGAAAAGATATAAGGCCTTGCCTGCATATATTCTAATTTTATAACCATGTCATCAGGAATTAGCGGAGATGTTATCATTGCACCCGCCTGCCATTCTTCGCCGTTATTACTCCTTGCCCATTCGCCTTGGAATAAATAAGAAAAATTTATATCATCAAAAATAATTGATGAACTTACTTCCAGTCCGTTTGTAATTAAATATCTTCCATCAAAAGCTAAAAAAGAATTATCAAGATCATTCAATGAGCGCTGGGCTGATTCCCAGAATAAAAATGGATTTAAATAAGCAAGTTCAAACGGTCTGTCAGAATAAATTATCATTTGAGTTATTCCAAATGAAAGCGAGTTATTTGCTTGGTAACCCAGTCTGCTTATAGCAACATATTTTGATGATTTAAATTTTACATCGCCGATAAGCGAATCAATGTGCTGAACAATAGGTTTTTGCACAAGCCAGCCATGCAAAAAATTGTAGCTGAATTTTTTATAAGCAATATCGAAGCGAATAAAATCGAACATCTGCGGATTATCAGAAAGTATTGTCCTGTTTATATAACCATTTCCCCAAAGAACTCGTTCTCTTCCCATTTGCAAGTCGACAATTCCTTTTTGTAAACGAAGATATCCTTTTGTCTCATCAAAGAAATTAATTTTTGTTTGATTGAAAGTATAACTTTGTTCAACTCTTTTATCAATTTCGGCTACATCTCTGCTTCCGGTTACACTTCCATCAGTTCCCTGCAAATAAAATCCAAACCAATTATCGTAGCTTCCTCTAATTGTCCCGCCAATGCTTAATAATGAACTATTATTTTTATACGAACTTGAGTAAATATATTTTCCTTCCAATATCGGATCAATAAAAAATGATATTGTAGAATCTTTGTAATTATAAAGATGCTTTTCCGAATCAGCTGTTATATTCGGCCAAAGCTTTTGAGGAAAATTATCAAAAACATTTAAAGCGCTTTTATCTAGTTTAGAATTCATTCCTAACTTTTCTTCCATTCTTTCCAGAAATTCTTTATCGATTTGATTCAACTTATCACTTTTGTCATCGATTTGTTTTAAATCATCAATTACCTGCTGTTTGGAAAGCGGAAGGATTACATCATTATAATTTTTCAGAATGCCTTTTACTTGCATTTGTTTTAGGAATGAATAAACCGGATGATCAGCCGGTACGGTCTCAACCTGCGAAAGTGCAATCCCGGAGTTAACCACGACCAAAATTACTAGATAAGTTTTTATTTTTGATGGGACACTTTTCATCTAATCAGCAAGGTATTTAATGATTGGTTGTCTATTGATAGATATTCTATTTAGAATTTAATTACTTATCTCTATTAAATCATAACTGCCTGAATCAAATTTTTGAATTAGCTTGAAGAGGTAAAATTTCTCCTCCGGTTTCGGTATCGTATTGATCAATTTTTGAAGATGGATTAAACGTGGGTATATAATATTTCAAAATTGCAATCCAATCACTTTTAGAGGAATAATTTAACATATCAATAAACTCTTTTACCATTGTATTTATTGATTCTTCATTATGCATACATACCAAACGGGATTTAAATATCTTTTCATGAGAAGTTTTAATAACTCCTTCTTCAGCAGTTAGAACTTCTTCAAAAAGTTTTTCACCTTCTCTAATTCCGGTGTATTCTATTTTAATATCTTTTCCAGGAATAAGATTATTTAAAAGAATTAATTCAGTTGCAAGGTCAACAATTTTAATCGGCTCACCCATATCTAAAATAAAGACGTCGCCATTTTTACCGGTAGCCGCAGCTTGAAGAACAAGAGCTACAGCTTCAGGTATTGTCATAAAATATCTTTTCATTTCCGGGTGAGTAATTGTTAACGGGCCGCCGTTTTTCAATTGATCAATAAAAATTGGTAATGCACTTCCGCGGCTGCCAATAACATTTCCAAAACGGACAGCAACAAAACGCGAAGCACTTCCTTTGCCGATACCGGTAACAATATTTTCAGCAATTCTTTTTGAAGCGCCCATTATGCTTGTCGGATTAACTGCTTTATCTGTTGATATTAAAATAAAATTTTCAACACCATACTTTGTTGAAATTGAAGATAAAATATGAGTTCCAATAATATTTACTCTTACAGCTTCTTCAGGAAACTTTTCCATTACCGGAACATGCTTATATGCTGCTGCATGAAAAACTACTTCGGGTCTAAACTGATCGAACATTCTTTCAACTTTTAATTTATTTGAAATATCGCATAGATACATTTTTATTTCTGTTGAAGGAAACATTCTCTTGAGTTGTAGCTCAAGATCAGCGAGATCACTTTCATTTATGTCCACGATTGCAATTTGTTCAGGTTCATAAAATGCAACTTGTCTAGAAATTTCACTTCCAATAGAACCAGCGGCCCCGGAAATTAGAACCTTTTTATCTTTTAAATATCCGCTAATAACTTTTGTATTAATTGAAACTGCTTGGCGTCCGATTAAATCGCAAACATCAATATCTCTAATATCATTCATTCCAACCTGAATTGAATTGGATACATCATTTATTGAAGAAACAACTTTGACATCTTTTACACCGGAGGTACGTGCAATATTTAAAATCTTCCGGTGGAAATTTCTGTCAGCTGTCAAAACCGAAATCAGCACCATATCGATGTTGTATTTCCTAATTATTTCTCCAAGCTTATCAGTCATTCCCAAAACTTTTATTCCCTGGTAATATAAATTTTGTTTTGATGGATCGTCATCAACAAAACCAATCGGGAAAATTTTCCTTGGATGGCTCCGATGAATATCTCTCAACAGTTGTTCGCCGCTGCTTCCCGCTCCAATTATCAATGTTCTTTTCAAATCAGAGTTTCCAATGCTTTGCCTCATCACTTCAAGATACATTCGCTTTGAAATTTTAAATCCAGAGGACAGAAGAAAAGTAAAAACAAGATCGATCAATAAAACAATTTTGGGAAAGTTGTAAAATATGTGAATATTAAATCCGTATATGATTATAAATATAATCCCATTACTGATGAGGCAGGCTTTGCTAATATTTGCGAGATCATGGAGAGAAACATACCGCCAGGAAATATCATAAAGTTTGAAAAAGAAAAAGATCGACAATTTGATGACAAGAAAAGTTGCAAGTATTGTGTAAAACGAGCCGCTTACCCAGAACAAATATGCTGAATCATCTTTGATTGCAAATGCTAAAATAATTGAAGCAGCAAAAGAAACTAAATCAAAAAAGATGAATAATAATTTTCGCATTAAATTGGATGAAGTTGAAAAAACAGAATCTTGGCTCTTCATGTAACTAACCCTTTTAAAGTAGAGAATAAGATTTTTATATCCGTAAGGAAACTTATGTCGTTAATATATTTTTTATATAAAACTATTTTCGAAGGAAGAATTTTATTCAAATAAATGGATTCTATATTTTCGTCGCAAATTAAACTTTCCTCGTCAATAAATTTAATAGCAGCGTAATCTGTAATTCCAGGTTTAATATTAAGGATAGAAGAATAATCAGTCTTAAAATAATTTACATACTTGGGTAATTCCGGTCTTGGCCCAATTAAGCTCATATCACCGCGGATTACATTTATAAGCTGCGGTAATTCATCTAACTTTAATTTCCTTAAAATTTTTCCAATCGAAGTTATTCTTTTATCATCGGATGAAGTTATTCCCGGCCCCATTTTATCAGCATCTTTTATCATTGTGCGAAATTTAAGAATCATAAATGATTTCCAATCTTTACCCATTCTTTCTTGATAAAAGAAAATTGGGAACCCGGAAGTAAAAATTATCATTGCTGAAATTATTAAAAACATAGGAAGCAACAACAGCATCAAGAATAATGATGTCAGAATATCAATTGATCTTTTAACAAAAAAATAAATTCTTATGTCGTCTAACTTTTTATTGTTTTTCATTTTTTATATTTCATCGATAGTGCATTAACGCTTTCAGCTACGCGATATATCTGAGAGTCAGTCATTCCAGGCCATATCGGCAATGTAATAATCCTGGGGTATAAATACTCAGAGATCGGAAAATTTTTTTCTTCTAATCCGAAAGTGTTTTTATAATAAGGATGCCTGTATAATGGAATAAAATGTACGCTTGCACCGATTCCAAGTTTTTTCAATTCATCGATAAATTGTGCTCTCGTAATTTTAAGCTGTTCTATATTTAGAAAGATAGGATAGAGATGATATGACGGCTTTCTATCTTTTTCATAATTATAAAGCTGTATTTGTTCGTTTTGTGAAAAGATTTCATTATACTTTTCAAAAATTTTTTTTCTTTCATTCAACATAAAATCAATTTTTCTCAATTGAGCTAAACCTAACGCTGCTTGTACATCAGTAAAATTATATTTATAACCGGGTGCAACAACTTCATAATACCAGGAACCTTCAGTGCTATATCGTTTCCATGCGTCCTTGTTAATTCCATGCAAACGCATAATGGAACATCTTTCTGCAATTTCATAATTATTTGTGCAGATCATTCCGCCTTCACCGGTTGCTAAAGTTTTAGTTACATAAAAGCTGAAACAAGTTACATCACCAATTGTTCCAATTAGCTTGTCATTGTACCAGGCGGGCAAAGCATGTGCGGCATCTTCAATAATTTTGAGATTGTATTGATTAGCTATTTCAATGATCTCCTTCATATCGCAAGGATTACCACCGAAATGAACTGGAATAATTGCCTTTGTCTTTTTCGTTATTGCTTTTTCTATTTCTTGCGGATCAATGTTTAAAGATTTTTTTTGAACATCTACAATTACAGGCTTAGCGCCGAAATAACAAACGATTTCAGCAGTTGCGGTAAATGTCATTGAAGGAACAATTACTTCATCGCCATCTTGCAGTCCAACAGCTTCTAATGCAAGATGTGCTGCCGCAGTCCAGGAAGATACCGACAAAGAATAATTAGAACCGATATATGAGTTAAATTCTTTTTCAAATTGGATGGTTTTTGGTCCAGTTGTCCACCAACCGGAACGAATAGTATCAACTACTTCCTTTATTTCATCATCAGTGACTAAAGGTTTATGAAAATTTATAAAATCTTTTTCCATAATTATTTTTAACGCTCAAATTTAATACCGCAAATTAAAATTGGAAAACAAATTATATTGTTAATTTTCTCATCTTCAATTCTAAAAATTGGGAAAAGGAAACCAATTAAGCAATATTTTATAACTGGAAAATCATTTCTGATTTATAAAGAGCCCCCAATCCTTTTAAAAAACCAAAAGCATAAGAGAAATGAAGAATCATAATTGCTAGAGGAAACATCAACCCGATTTTGATTCCCTTTTCAATCATTATTTTGGATGTAAATATAGCAACAATACTTAAATAAATAATAGGAATTGTTAAAATTGTAATCAAAGGAGTTAAAGGAATAAATGGCGCAATCCCAATCGTTAAAATAATACTTAAATAAAACAACGCAGGAACTAATTGACGAAACGATACTGCCACGCCATGTTTTTTCAAGGTTGCAATTCGCCAAAAACCATAATTGAAATATTGATTAAATAATTTTTGGGGATTATCTCTAACGTAATATTTGCTTTTTGCTTTTGGAGAAATATAAACTTTGTATCCGGATTTAGTTAATCTAAAATTTAATTCATCATCCTGATTTCTAACCAAGTCCTCATCATACAATCCGATTTTTTCCAAAACTTCCTTTTTAAAAACCGGGAAGCCGGCACCTTCCGCGTAACCTTCATAATTTGGAAATCGGTGTTTAGCATTTCCGACACCGATTGGATGAGACATTGCAATCGCCGCAGCTTTTCCAAAACTAGTTTTACCTTCGCTAAATATTGGTCCGCCCGTACACATAATTGATGAATCTATATTAAATAGTTTTAAACATTCTGATAAATAATTTTCATCATACTCAGAATGAGCTCCCATTATTGCTATAAATTCACCTTGAGCTTCTTTTATTCCAAGATTCATCGCAACGGGAGTTATTTTTTTCTGATTAGAAATTACTTTTAATCTTTTGTCTTTTAACGAAATCTTATTTAATAAATCTCGTGTTCCATCGGTACTTTCTCCATCGACCACTAAGATTTCAATTTCACCGGGAACATTTTTTTGTCCAAATAATGATTGAATAGTTTTTTCAATATAAGCAGATTCATTCCGGCAAGGAACAATAACTGATATTAAAGGATTAGAATTTGAATTTTCTTGAGACAAAATTATTTTTTAGTTTGTATTAAAATTTTATTGCCGCGTAATATTGAAAGTTTTAAAAACTACTTTCAAAATTTTATCATATTTATGTTAATTGAGTTATTTAAATTGAATATTAACTTCAATTAATCTAAAGATTATTAGAATTTTTTTTATTGAAATTATAATAACCTTTGAAACTATTATAATTAGGAACAAAATAATTACAATTAATCTTCATTTTATTATAATTCTGATTATTGGAATTATAATAAAAGACAAAACTATTATAATTACATCCTAATTAATTACAATTAAAGATTAAATAATTATAATTCGAAACCAAAAAATTGTAATTCTAAGTCATGGAATTACAATTAATCGTCGATTAATTATAATTTCATATTAAATTATCACAATTAACTTTGAAAATATTCTATTTTTTTAGAATAAGGTTATAGTTAAAGCTAAATTTATTATTATCAAAAAAGATGTAACTGGTGTTGATCATTGAGTAAGATATAATCTCTCCATCTCGCATAACGTAATCTATCAATCTTATTTATCAATTACCGTTTTATAAATGTCAATCACCTGTTGAACATTGTCCTGAATATTATAACACCGGATTACTCTTTCCCTTCCATTTTTTCCTAAAGATGTTCGCAGTTCTTTATTCATTAAAAGTTTTTCTATTGCTTCGGTAGTTTCTTTAACATTTTTTTCATGAACAATTATACCCGTAAAATTATTTTCAACAATTTCCGGTAAGCCGCCGATATTTGAAACTACTACCGGTTTACCGCACGCAGAAGCTTCCAAAACAGAAACGCCAAAGCTTTCCTCATTTGAAACAAAAACAGAAATATCAATCATATTATGAAATATTTGAATCTCATTCGGATTTACGTATCCGGTAAATATTGTTGCATCAGTGATTCCTAAATCATCAACAAGCTTTTTAAAATAATTTTCTCTATAACCTTTTCCGACCAGCAATAATTTTAACGGAAGTTCGGGATGATTATCCTTAACAATTTTAAAAGCTCTGATTAGATATTCGATTCCATATTTATCTTCTAACGTTTTTACTGTGCCGATAACAAAATCATTTTTATTGAATAATCTTTCTTTTGTGTCGCAAGGTTGAAAAATATTTATATCAATTCCGAAAGGTGTAACTTCAATTTGCTTATTGGTGTATGTCCTAATCTGCACGGTCATTATTTTGCTGGTTGATAATATTTTATCAGCCTTTGATAAATTATATTTGAAAATAATTTTAGAGAAATAATTTCTAGTTGGGAAATTATAAACATCTGAGCCATATACAGAAATTATAAACGGATGGAAACCGGTCAATGCACCAAGCAATCCATAGCTCGATGCATAATGCGAATGGAGTATATCAGGATTAAATTCTTTAATTATTCTTTTGATTTTCGGCAAGGCTATAAGATAATAAAATTTTGAAAGTGCACCGTCAGCTTTTGCAAAAACATGATCTTTAATTTTTAATGATTCAATATTCAAGAATTGATTGTCAGGATAATCTTCTACGTTAAATTCAGATAAGCCGAATAAGAATATTTGGATATTTCTCTTAACTAAATAGTTAACCCATTTGATTGTGTGCGCCGAACCCGGATCAGCTAACATCAATATTTTCATTCAACTTTCCTGTCATTCACCTTAATTTAAATATCTTCAATTTTCTTTTCTGTTACAATTAAGTTTTGATAAAAATGTGCGGCAATTATGAATAGTATCCAGAATGGTAAGTCTCGGGTAATCCAGCCATTTGTCAGTAATCCTGTTGATTCCAAGAAAGCTCGTGCAAGTAAACCAACACCAACACTGCTTATCGCGACAGAAATTAAATAATTCTTTCTATTTATATCCTTTAATTTTTTTTCAATATTATTAGAAATTTTAAAGAACGCATAAAACAAATAAACCGCTGACGCAAATCCGAATATACCGGTTTCTGCAAACTTAAAAAGAAAAAAATTATGTGCAGTTCCGGTTCGTGCCCACCATATTTGATGTTCTTCAAAACTGCCAAGCATTACCGGAAGGTATGAATATATTTTTGTCCAGTACAAATCCGGTCCCACACCGAACAAAAAATTATTCTTAATAATTTTAAATGTCATACTCCAAATGTCATAGCGGGTATTTTCAAAGATTCTACCAACGCGGAAATAAATTCCTGCAAATTCATTTAGAACCGGGATAAGAAAAATTATTAATGCAAACAATACAAAGGAGTAAAAAACATATTTTAAATATTTGGGTTTTATTTTCCACAGAATAAAAATAGTGCTTAAAAACACTGCCCCAATTGATGCTCGCGAATCCGTCAACAATAAGATCACTAGTAAAAATATAAGAGCAAAATAATAAAGATGAATGAATTTATTCTGCTCGCCTCTTTTTATCAGTACAACAGCTATCATCATCGGAATTGAGACACTTAAAAGTAGTCCGACTTCATTTGGATTGCTGTATAAACCGGAAAATTGTACGAATGAATTACTTTGTACTGAAAAAAGACCTAATCCTTTACTGATAATTTCATAAAATATTACAGCACCCAAAACAATACTTACTATGATTAAAGAACCAATGTAAAAGGAAACTGCGCCCTCATCTTTTATAAACGAAAAATATATATAAACAATAATGAAGAAAACTATTTGCCGGAAGGTTACTAAAAGAGTAAATGGAATATTTTCAGAAAACAATGAAGAGATTAACATTGAAAATAAAGTAAGTGCTAGTACATAATTAATTTCTTTGGGAAATTTTATAGCATACGACAAAGATAAACCAAAGTTTTTAAGATACAGATAAACTAACAGCAGTATTAAAAATATATTTATATAATTTCTGTAACTTTCTGTAAAATCACTCGTCATCACTAGAAAAAGAATTATTGTAAATGGAATTAAATATTTATCGCCCGAGGAATAAACAATTAATAAAAAGGAAATTGCAGCTATTGCAAACCAGGTAAAAGGAAAAATTCCGATTGCAACCAATCCTAATCCTAACGAAACAAGAATTAGTTTTTTCCAATTATTTGTTAATTCAAAATTCAAACTTCAGCCTTTTTCAACTTTTGAAGTTTCAATTAATTTTACTTTTTCTAGAAATAAATAGAATCTTTCGGTAACTTCTTCCACTTTTAATAAATTCATGCAATCAATTGCAGCACACTTTCTGCCGGCATCCAAAAGACAATACTGATCATTTAATTCCGGAGAACATTTAATTTCTTTTTGAATGAAATCGTGACTACTTCCAAACGGCAAACTAAACCTTGGATTTGTCGGTCCATAAATTGTAAAAGTTGGTTTGCCTAATAGACTTGCAATGTATACTGCGCCAGAATCGCAACCGATAACCGCAGAAGCATTTTCAATAGTTTCAATTAATTCCGAAACTTTCGAAGAAATTTTATAAGAAATATTTTTTGAGTTTATCAATGACAGAGTTTCATTGTCTGCTCTATCATTGGGAATTATAAGCTTACATTTATTATTTTTATTCAACAGCTCTGCCAGCTTAATAAATTTTTCTATTCCCCATTCCTTTGCTTTCCATCCTGCAAAAGGATGAAGTAAAATATATTCGCCATGTGTTGTCGATTTGCCAAAACTCTTAATTTCATTTTCGTTTTCAATCTTTACAAAAACTTTAGCAACGTCTAAATATAAATCCATGAGATGAGGAATTTTTCTCTTAGGAATAAAATCAGAATAAATTTTCTTAAAATATATTTCATTATAACCAATTATTTTTTTTGCGCGATTATTAAAAATTAAAGACGCCGAATTTACGGCTCCGGTAAGATCAATTATAGTTCCAGCTTTGATATTATTTAATTTTCTTCTGCTTCTAGAATTTGCAATTCGTCCATGGAAGTGAAAATCATTCTTCTTCAAGGTCAGATATTCCAAGTCATCGAATGCCAATTCATAAATTTTTTGTGAATCATCATAACACACAATTGTAATTCCGGAACCAAATTCTTCTTTCAGTGCTTTAATTGCAGGAATCGTAAAGACAGTGTCACCGAGTTTGTGAAGTGAAATTATTAATATTTTTGAATTCTCAAACCTTCTTTGAAATATAAATCTAATGGTTATTATAAAAATTGAAATAATAAATTGAAGACATCTCTCAACTATTCCATCTCTCCTAATATATTTTGAAATTTCAAACAAATTCAAAACCTTTAAATTGCTTTAACTTCCTTTGATCTTCTATTAAAAATAACATTCCTAAATAAATTTACAGCATTTTGATTTATGATAATTGAATTAGCAACATAGATTATAATAAACAATATCAACTTGAAAAAGCTGTTTATAAAATAATTTTTTGAAATATAATTGTTAACCAAAATTCCACAGATTAAATAACTGAGCATTCCGTTAACTATATTGAATAGAAATTCGCTAAAAAATTTTTTGATTTTCAATTTTAGGTTATGGCTAATTAAAATTGTTCCGCATAAAAAGAAAAACACATAGCTTATAACAGAGCTAATGGCTAAGCCAGCCTGTTGATATTTTCCGACTAAAGCAAAATTCAAAATTACTTTTATAATTGATCCGACAATTGTAATTATCAAAAGATGTCTGACAAGATTTGCGCTGTATATTAATTTATTTATAACAGCATATGTAGAATAAAATATCAGGCTTAAAGCGTAGAACTTCAAAACGTCAAATGTCATTATGGTCGCGCTAAAATTGAATTCGCCTCGCTGAAATAGAATTCGTATTATCAAATCGCCGTAAAAAAATAATATCAAACTTATTGGTACAAACAAATAGAGATTTATACTGTAAAAACTGCTCAATTTATTTTCTAAATCTTCTTTATTATTTGAGCTAATCGAATGAGATAATTTGGGAAAGATTGCAGTTGAAAGCGCTACAGAAATAATCGTTATAGGCAGAAGAAAAATATTTGAGGCATAGTTAAGGGCAGCAATTCCGCCCTGCGGAACCGAATCAAAAAAATATCTATCTGCCAATAAATAAATTTGGCTGATCGATTCAATTAGGATTGTAATTACCAACGAATAATTAATGATGGAAAAACTGTTTTTTGATTTTATAAATTCGAATAAATTTAATTTAATTCTGTCCTTAACTTTTATCAGAAGAAATATTAGTTGAAGCAAACTGCCGATAACATACCCGTATGGAATCGTATAAATGCCAGTCTTAGTTGAAAAGATTATGACAATAAAAATAATTGATACGTTCAAAAACAGCTGCGAATAAGCAGGTAATTTAAATTCATATTCTGCTTGAAGATAAGCAGCTAAAACAGAAAATGAAGTGTTTAAAGGAATTGTTATTAAAAATATCCTAAATACTTCGAGCGTTGATTCGAAAGTTGAATAAGAAGAAGGCTGGAGATAAAATTTTATAATAAATTTTGATAAGGAAAAAAGTACTAACGAAAATACAATACTCAAAATAGAAAAAAGCCAAAATGTCGAATTAGTAAATCGCTTTGAATTATCCGGCTCATTAATTTTGATCCGGTTATAATTCGGTATAAAATAATTTTGACTGAGATAAAGAATTATTGAATTGATTGTTAAAGGAAGAACGGCGCCGACGAGATAAAGATCGTATTGAGCATTTAAACCAAAAAAATTAGCAAAAACTATTTCTCTAACTAAGCCTAAGCCCTTCCCTATTAAACCTACAGCAGTAATAAGAATTGAAGCTCCCGCTACTGTAGATGTAAAATTTCTTTTCATCGAATCTAAGGAGTAATAACTTTCTTAAAATATTCTAACGTAATTTTCAAACCTTCTGATCTGTCAACTTTCGGCATCCATCCCAAAACTTTTTTAGCTTTTTCAATATTTGGCTGCCTAATTTTAGGATCATCTTCCGGAAGTTCTTTATAAATTATTTTAGTCTTTGCACCGGTTAATTTTATAATCTCTTCCGCAAATTGTTGAATTGTTATTTCAGCAGGGTTACCAATGTTTACCGGATTGGTTTCGTTCGACAATAATAATTTATAAATGCCATCAACTAAATCTGAGACAAAACAAAAACTTCTAGTTTGAGAACCATCTCCAAAAACAGTTAAGTCCTCTCCACGCAAAGCTTGACCAACAAATGCAGGTAAAACTCTTCCGTCATCAAGTCTCATCCGGGGACCGTAAGTATTAAAGATTCTTACAATTCGAGTTTCTACTCCATGATAACGATGATAAGCCATCGTCATTGCTTCAGCAAAACGTTTCGCTTCATCATAAACTCCGCGCGGGCCAATTGGATTTACATTTCCCCAATAATCTTCCGTCTGCGGATGAACGCTTGGGTCACCATAAACTTCAGAAGTTGAGGCAAGCAGCATTCTTGCTTTTTTTTCTTTGGCTAAACCTAAAACTTTATGAGTTCCCAGCGAGCCAACTTTTAAAGTTTGAATTGGAAGTTTTAAATAATCTATCGGACTTGCCGGTGATGCAAAATGTAAGATGTAATCAATCCTTCCTGGTAAAAAAATATAATTTGTAATATCATGTTTTACAAAAGAAAAATTTTCATTCCCAGACAGATGAGAAATATTATTTATATTACCTGTTATAAGATTATCAACGCAGATTACTTTAAATCCTTCAGCTAATAAACGATCGCATAAATGCGAGCCAAGAAATCCCGCACCACCTGTTACAACTGCCGTAGGCTTATACAAAATAGTTCTCCTTATTTTTCTTTTTTAAAAAGATACATTCGTTTCTGATCATAAATACTTACGAAGCACATTAAGAAGAAAACAAATATTCCACCCATTACGGAAGAAAAAATTGGACGAGGCGATACTGCACCTAACGGAGGAACAGCGGAATCCAATACTTGAATTGTTGGAAGATCTTTGTTCTCTTGAATTAACTCTTTATAATATTGCTGCTGCAGCATTGAATAAACTTCGTTTTGAATTTTTACTTCACGAAGTAAATTTGCTAACTTTTTGCCAAGCTCCGGTACATTTTTAAATGTAAGCAAATAATCTTGATTACCCATTTCCATTTTTGAATACTGATCTTTCAATTGCTGGAGTTTATCCTTTAAGGCAATTAAAGTTTTATTGTCCTCGCGAAGGTTGGATTCTAAAGTTCCAATTTCAATTTCTGTTTTTACAATTTCAGCTCTTATATTAGCCGCAGCATCGATTGCCGCGTTTACCTGTTGAGGCAATGAAACAGCTTTATTTTTTTCCTGGAAAAACATTAATTCATTTTCAACTGAATCTAATCTCGTTTTTGTCTGCATCAATTGCTGACCAATAAACTCTCGAGTTTTCTGCGCTTTAGTAATTAATTTTTCCCGATTAATTTTATCCAGCGCTTCAACAAAACTATTAGACAAGGATGCTGCTAAGTTTTTTATTGAATCTCTTTGCCCAACAAACATCGGGAATAGTGAAGTTGAAACGTTAACGCTTAAAGATATAATTCCTTCCTTAGAAACTTCAACGTTAAGTTCTTTATCTAATTTTTCTGCTGCTTTATATTTATTATTGATTCCGTAAAATGAATCGAGATTATTTTTATTAATTACATAAAGAGCGGCTGATCGGCTTTTCAGAATCTCCATATATAATTGTGAGTTTCCAGACGTACCTTCGCTCAATAATAAATTAGAAAAATCCTGGCCGCCTAATAAACTTTGGACACCACCTAAGCGGTTATTTTCTTCCGGCGGCAAAACTGTTACTGTTGATCGGTAAGTTAAAGGATAAATAAAAAATAAGATTAGAAAAATTATAACAGTTGCAAAAATTGTAACTTTTAAAATTTTTATTCTATGAGTAATTATAATATTTATTAATTCGTGGTAACTCAAGATTTCTACTTTCTTGATGCGATAATAACTGCAACTGTTGCAGCAACAATAGAAGCTAACTGTCCAACAATTTGTAATGAAGTTGTAAATACATCCCAGAATTTTGGCGCCGGTGGTTCTTCCGGAACCCAAATTGCATCGCCAGGATATAATTGGTCAACTTTATTTGCATAAACCCATTCACCTGAATTTGCTCTGATAACACGAACATCTCCGGTTTCAGCTCTCCATCCATAACCGCCGGCAATGCGGATGTAATCTTCAACTTTCAGATTTTTTTGATAGATAATATCCCCAGGATTTATAACTTGTCCCAGCATAATTATATAATTTTTAGCTTCCGGAACATTTATAACATCACCATTTTTTAAAACTACATTTTCAGATTCATCATGATTTTTAAAAAGCGCCACAAAATCAACTACAACCTTTCCTTTCCTTTGACGAGACTTAGCTTTAAAATAATCATACTCGTCATCAGTCATATCTTTACGCTGCATTTCTTTTAACCGGTCATATTCCGGATCATTCTCAACAGTTCCTAAATTTCTGTACAAGCTTGCGTCAACTAAAGAAGCATCTTTTAAAAAACCACCGGCTTCATTGATTACTTCTTCAAGTGTGGTTTTATCTTCAATAATTTTGTAGTAACCAGGATATTTTACCCAGCCCCCAATTTTAACAAATCGATCAATAAAGTATTGAGGAACTTGCCGCACCAAAACCATATCCTGATTATCAAGCAAAATATTTTTATCTTTTAATCGATTATAAGTATAGTAATAACTTTTTTGATTTTTACCTTCCGGATCAAACTTTACAACTTCAATTGTATCGGTTTTTGCTTTACTCAAAAAGCCGCCTGCAAGTTTAATAAAATCGCTGACAGATTCACCTCTTACAAATTCGTAAACTCCGGGATATTTAACTTCACCTTTTATTGAAATGACTTTATCAACTTTATCAACAATAACTACGTCGCCTTCTCTAAGCATCGGATCGTTATTGCTATCGCCGAATCTTAAATATTTCAAGAAGTCATAAACTTTTGAAGTGCTGTCGTTACTTACCACTTTAATATTTCTGTAATTCGATGTAGGTGACAATCCATATGAATTAGTAATCAAATCAATAAGTCTTGAATTTCCGGGAAGAACATAAGAGGAAGGTTTCTTAACGTCGCCAAGCAGAGAGACTTTTATTTTTCGGAAATCAATAAGTGAAATAAATACATCAACATTTTTATAATATTTATTAATGAGAGAAATAATTTTTTCCTTAGAAGCAGCAAGGGTTGTATTTCGAAGATCAATCCCGCCAACTTTTGGAATGAATAAAAATCCTTCCTGGTTAATCATCAAATTAATGGAAAAATCCTGCACTCCAATAATTGATATAAATAATTTGTCTCCCGGGCCAACAATATATTCATTTGGATTGATGCTGCCTTCTGTGGCTTCTACCATATAATTTTGTGTCATCGCTGAGTCTGTTAGACTGGCAAATGATCTTTCTTTATAATCCGGAATATTTTGGGAAAATAATGATTGGTTAATAAAGATCGATAAGATTAAAAATAAAAAAAATTTTGTTTTCAATTCATTAAAACGATTAAATCTGTTTCTCAGGAAAATATTATTATGAACTCCTCTCAACAGCCTTTTGGTTGGCATGTTTTAACTTCTCTCGGCAAAAATTAGGAAATAATTCATTTAGTTCAAACCTTTAGAGTTATTTTCCTTAAAGAAAAAATACAAACAACTGCTCCAATTACAGGACCGATGACAAGTAAAAATAGGACATAAAATTGGGAATTAAAATTAAAGAGCTTTTGAAATTCAATTAGGCTGGAAAAATTATAAATCAAAAGATAAAACGCAGCTAAGGAAATAATGCTTGATAAAATCCCAATTATTATTCCATTCAATATGATTGGCATCTTAATAGTGGATAACTTAGCTCCCACTAATTTCATTGTTTCCAGTTCTTCATATTTAGATTTAGTAATTAATTTCATGGTACTAAAAACAATATAAATAGAAATAAAGAATAAAATTGCTGTGATAATAAAAATGTACTTTTTAATTTTATTAATATAAGAAAGGACTTTATAGACAAATTCTTTTTGAAAAACAACTTCATCAACGCCACTCATTTTAGAAATTGTATTTACAATTTTATTCATCGAATCACGCTCAACGTAACCCTCTTTTAATGTTATTAAAAACGAAGCCGGGAGAGGATTATAATCAAGAATATTTCTAAAATCTTCGCCGGTTTCTTTTATAAAATTTTGAGCCGCTTGATTTTTATCTATATACAAAATTTTATTGATATAATTCTTACTAGCCAAATTAGATTTCAACTTTGCAATATCGCTTGTTTTCAGAGTGTCTTTTAAGAAAACATTTATGTTAACATTAGTAGTAATTTTTCTTTGAAGCTGATTTGAAAGCTGGATCGTAATTAGCGAAGCCGCTATTAAGAACACCGAAATGCTTGTTGAAATTAATGAAAGAAAAAATGAAGACTTTGCACGGCTAATAAGCTTAAATGCTTCTCGCAACCAAAAATATATCATTTATACAAAATGTTAATTAATAAAATTTGTATGCTAAGTTAAATTAATTAAAAGTTAGATTCATCAATCCATCTTGTAATTAACCATTTACTAGTTTGCGGATCTTTTACTAAAGACATATTAACTCTCCCATCTAATCTTTCAATATCTGTTGAGCTAAAAGTAATTGTTAAATTAAATCCCCGCACAATATTTGCAGAAGAAGAATCTATAGTTGATAATACTATATTATTCCAAATTAAGTCAAGGCGTTGAGAATTTTGGAATAACCCGTAAGTTGTTTTCATTTCTTCATCTCTCCCCCAAGAAACATCTACTCCCTGATCATAATCTCTGTAAGTAAAAATAAAATTATCATCAATTAATTTTCCGTAGATGATTGTATCCCTAAAAGTATAAGCATACTGAAAATTTTGGAAAACTCCGTCAATTGTTTTTTGATCTGAAAGTGTGGAGGAAGGATTATTTGAACTTTCATCTAGTGCCGGTGCAAAAGGATTTTTGCAGCCGGCAAAAATTAATAGGAATAATAAATATGTTATTACTTTCTTATTAATATGTCCTCCCTTTTAACTCACTCCAGCTTGGTAAATCGCTATTCTTTGTATCCTGCCAATAATAGATACTCCAAATAGAACGGGAATCTCTAATCATATTAAATCTCAAAGCGCCCTGATAATTTTGCGGAAAGTTAGGATCTGTTGTGGGCACTCTTAGAAAATATGAAGCTGTATAAATTAAGCTGTCTCCCTGCGGGCTTTCAGACGCGTTTGACAAAGTCAGAGTAACCGGCAGGCTTTGAGAAACTTTTGTTATTAGATTATTAAAATATTGCTCTTCATTTTTTTTACCCCAATCTTCAGACAAAGCTGGAAATTGCGAAAGTGCACTGCTTGAAGGTGAAAACACAAAAACTTTTTGGGCAAATGATGAATCAGACAAACATGAAAGATAATTTTCTACGCTTTTATCCTGCAGAGAACTAATAAAATTAGAAATTAAAATATCCGGTGTAACTGCTTGCTGGTAATTCGATCGCGGCTGGTTTGGTGTTTCTGCACTGCGAGTTGTAAACAAGTCGCAGCCATTTAAAAGAATTATAAACAATATAAAAGGCCAAAGCTTCATTTTTATTTAGATTAACATATAAAAATTTTTTAGAGTCAAACAAAATCTTAAACCGTTCATACATTATAATTCTATTCTTCCTATCACTGCCCTTCCAATTGTTGCTTCGTCAGCAAATTCCAGATCACCGCCAATCGGCAAACCACGTGCAATTCTTGAAACTTTTATTCCTAATGGCTTTATCAATTTTGCAAGATAAAGAGTGGTGGTTTCGCCTTCAGTATCCGGATTTATTGCTAAAATAATTTCTCGAATCTCTTCCGTCTCAAATCTTTTTATTAATTCTTTTATTTTTAACGATTCAGTGCTTATTCCAGAAAGAGGTGAAAGCACGCCGCCTAAAACATGATACACACCATTATATTCATTAGTTTTTTCTATAGCAATAACATCACTTACATCTTCAACTACACAAACAATAGAATTATCACGCTTTTGACTTTTACAAATTTCACAAAAATCTTCTTCGGATAAATTAAAGCATCGTGAACAGAATCTTAATTTTGTTTTCAATTCTAAAATTGCATTAACAAGATTTTCTACTGATTCCTTTTCACTTTTTAATATATGAAGAGCTAATCTTTGTGCAGTTTTTTTACCAATGCTTGGCAGTTTACTCAACTCTTCAATCGCAGCTGTTAGAGGTTCGGCTATTTGCAATTTATAAACCTGGAATATTAAATCCTGGAGGCAGCATTCCTTTTGTAACTTTAGACATTTCTTCTTCAGCCAGTTTATTTGCTGAATTCAATGCTTTATTAACTGCGGCAACAACCAAATCTTCTAGAATTTCTTTTTCTTCCTTATTAATGACTTGTGGGTCAATTACAACCGAAACAATTTCTTTATTACCGTTTGCAGTAGCTTTAATCATTCCGCCGCCAGCTTCTTCGCTTACAATTAAATCGCCTAAACGGCTCTGAACCTTTTGCATTTCTTCCTGCATTTTTTGAACTTGTTTCAACATTCCCTGCATTCCGCCCTTCATCAAGTGCCTCCTGTCTAATTTTGTCTACACTTTTAATTATTTATATTTAATAAAATTTAAAGTAAATATAATACAAACGATTGACTTTTTGTACCTAATTTTTATAATTTCTATGGCATAATTTACAAAGGATATTTTGGGGTTGAATAAAAATAATAACAATAATCATTTTGAAGATGAATTTCCTAAAAAAGATTTAATTTTTGACGAGAAAGATTATTTCATTCTTGAATATTTTGATTTTATAAATTCAAATGGTGATAAGAAAGTTAAAATCAAAAATCTGGGTGAAAAGTTTGCTTTTATTAATTCATTCTTTTTTGATTATTTGAAGGAATATCATATACCTGCCGCTTTTGTCAGAAGTCATGACAAAAATTCCCTCAAGTTTATGAAATATAAAAGATTTCCGTTCGGTATAAAAATTTTAAATATTATTGACAAAAGAACTGCAAAAATTTTTGGACGTAAAGAAGGTGAATTACTTAATTTACCAATTTTTGAAGTACACTTTGGAAATGGTAAAGATTCGATGATTGCAGAAAGCCATTTAATTACTTTTGATTTATGTTCAATTGAAGAGTTAAAAATCATCAACCGAATTTGTTCGAAAATAAATGCTGTACTAAAATCCTATTTCGAAAGAAGGGGTTATCTCTTAGCAGAAACTACTTGTCATTTCGGTAAACACGAAGATAAAATTTTTGTCGTTGACGATTTTACTCCAAAAAGTTTGAAAATTCTTCCAATTAATAAAAACGAAAAATCAATCGATCCTTACAAGTTCACCACGTCTGCCGAAATTAGGCATTACACCGATCACTTGTTCAATATGATGAGCGCTTAAAAAATGTTTACCAAATATGGATATTCTACTCTTGGAATAATTGCAATTAGTACGCTCATAATTATCACTTTAGGTTTATTAGTAAATAATACTTTTGTAAAATCAATTCTTATTATTGTCCCGCTGATCTTCCTATTATTTTCACTTTACTTTTTCAGAGATCCGGAAAGAACTACACCGCAAGGCGACAAAATAGTTGCGTCACCAGCTGACGGCAAAGTACTTTTTGTAAAAGATGTTTTTGATAACAAATTTATAAACGGCAAAGCAAAACAAATTTCTATTTTCATGTCTCCGTTAGATGTTCATGTAAACAGAATTCCAATTTCCGGTAAGGTTGAATATTTAAAATATCATAAAGGCAAATATTTTGCTGCCTTTGAAGATAAAGCTTCAGAGGAAAATGAACGCGCTGAGTTTGGAATTGAAAATAAAAACGGAAAAATCTTTTTCACACAAGTTGCTGGTTTCATCGCAAGACGAATAGTGTTTCAAATTAAAGTTGGTGATTCTGTAAATATCGGAGAAAGATTTGGAATGATAAAATTCGGCAGCAGAGCCGATGTTGTTGTTCCGGATAATTGGCAGCCGAAAGTAAAAAAAGGAGATCACGTGAAAGCGGGAGAAACTATTTTATTTGAGTTAACAAATTGACAATGAATCGTTTTAGACTGACGCCTTCTGTTATACCGAATCTTTTTACCGCAATGAATATGTTTTGCGGTTTCCTTTCTATTATCAACGCAAGCGAGGGAAAATATTCTTACGCAGCTTGGTTGATAGTAATTGCTGCAATATTTGATGCTCTTGATGGAATGATGGCAAGGTTAACAAACTCAAGCAGCGAGCTTGGCGTTGAGCTTGATTCCTTATCCGATATTATAAGCTTTGGAGCAGCGCCTGCATTTTTAATTTATGAAATACAGTTATTTAATTATAACTCCATTGGCGTAATAATAAGCTCTTTAATTATGATTGCCGGAGGATTTAGATTAGCAAGATTTAATGTGCAGCTCGTCGGTTTCAGCAAAGAATATTTCAAAGGATTACCAATTCCATCTTCGGCAATTACACTGGCTTCATTTATATTAACTTACTATAAAACCGGAATCGGAATTGAGCCGCCATTTTCTTCATTAACTATTCCATTAGTATTTATCTTATCTATCCTGATGGTTAGCTCGATAAAATACGATACTTTGCCAAAATTTACTATAAAAGGAATGAAAGAAAAACCATTTCAATTTGGGTTTGTAATACTTTCAATTGTAATCTTGATTTTGACCTCAGGCAAGGCATTGTTCTTTATCTTTGTTTTCATCATTCTATTTGGTATTTTTCGCCATCTTTTTTATTTGTTAGCAAAAAAAGTTTGATGAAATTTTTCTCACTTTATTAAAAATTTATCTGAAGAATTTAGGAAGACAAATTTGTTTAAAGCAAAAGTTATAATAAAACGCAGACCATCAATTTTGGATCCGCAAGGGATAGCGGTGGAAAAAGGCGCTTTTCATCTTGGACTTACTAATATTAAGGAAACAAGAATTGGAAAGTTTATCGAATTTACTGTTGACACTAAAGATAAGATGGCTGCAGAAAAAGAAGTTACTGAATACTGCAACAAGCTGTTAGCAAATCCAATTATGGAAGATTTTGAATTTACTTTGGAAAATTTATAATGAAGCCAAAGTTTGGAGTTGTTGTATTTCCTGGTTCTAACTGTGATCACGATGCTTATTATGCATTAAGAAAAATAATGAATGTTGACGTTACTTTTCTTTGGCATAAAGAAAACGATCTTCAAGATACAAATGTTATTATTCTTCCTGGTGGATTTTCATACGGCGATTATCTCCGCTGCGGCGCTATTGCAAGGTTTTCTCCTATCATGAATTCAGTAGTAGATTTCGCCAACAAAGGCGGAATTGTAATTGGAATCTGTAACGGTTTTCAAGTTCTTCTCGAAGCAGGATTATTGCCTGGTGTAATGATAAAAAATAAATCTCTAAAATTTGTTTGCAAGGATATTTATTTAACGGTAGAAAATAAAAAAACTGTCTTTACATCAGATATAAATTTTGAAAAACCATTCAAAGTTCCAATTGCTCATGGCGAAGGTAATTATTTTGCTGATGATGAAACGTTAAAAGAATTATTAGATAATGATCAAATTGTTTTTAAATATTCTTCTCAAGATGGTAGGATTGATGATGAATCAAATCCTAACGGTTCAACAATGAATATTGCCGGAATAATAAATAGAAATGGAAATGTTTTAGGAATGATGCCGCATCCGGAACGAGCTTGCGACCCGGTGCTTGGTAAATCCGATGGAAAAATGTTTTTTGAGTCTATTTTGAAAAATTTAAATTAAATAAAAGGTGCTTCAATGTTTGACAATATGGGCATGGGCGAACTTCTCATAATATTGCTTGTAGTTCTTATTCTTTTTGGCTCCAAAAAGATACCGGACTTAGCACAAGGACTTGGCAAAGGAATCAGAGAATTCAAGAAAGCTATGCGAGATGTTCAAGAAGACATTAAAATTCCGGATAATAACGAAAAGAAAAGCGATACTGAAAAGAAATAAATTTCAACTGAACTTGTATTATTTTGTAATTAAAAATTTAAAGAATATTTATTAGGAACTAAAATGTTAGAAGATTTAAGCTTTGGTAAATTGTTAATTATTCTCCTTGTTGTTATGGTTTTATTCGGTGCTAAGAAAATTCCTGATCTTGCTCAAGGGCTTGGCAAAGGAATTCGTGAATTCAAAAAAGCATTGAAAGACGAAGATGCTTCACCGGAGAATCAAGAAAAAAAAACTGAAAATAAGCAAGTTCAATAATCAGCAAGTGTTCATTTCATTTTTCCGCGCATAAATTTAATGCTGCGATTTTTATAATATTAAACTGCGGGATTACCATTGTTGCCGTACAAAAATTATTATCAAAAGCTTGATCAAATAAAGGATGGGAAACTATCCCTTATAGAAAATGTAAATTATTTTTTGAAAAGAATTCAGGATAATAAACATCTTAACGCGTTTAATTTTGTTTTTGCCGACGAAGCTGTTGAAAAGGCAAAAATAGTTGAAGAGAAAATTAAATCGGGAAAACATGGAAAACTTGCGGGACTTGTAATTGCAATTAAAGATGTCCTCTCCATAAAAGATAAACCAAACACCTGCTCGTCAAAAATCCTAAAAGATTTTATTGCACTATATAATTCGACCGCTGTTCAAAAGCTGATTGCTGAAGACGCAATAATTATCGGCAAAACTAACTGCGACGAATTCGCCATGGGATCTTCAAATGAAAATTCAGCTTTTGGAAATGTTTTAAATCCAGTTGATAATGAAAGAGTTCCCGGCGGATCAAGCGGAGGTTCTGCTGCTGCTGTTGCTGCCGATCTTTGCGATGTAGCTTTAGGAACTGATACCGGCGGATCAATAAGGCAGCCGGCATCTTTTTGCGGCGTGTATGGATTAAAACCGACATACGGAAGAGTTTCTCGATTTGGTTTAACTGCATTTGCTTCCTCATTCGATTCGATTGGGCCTTTTGCTAAAAATACAGAAGATGCTGCAGCGATTCTTGAAGTAATATCTGGCTGGGATGTAAATGATTCAACTTCATCAAAAAATTCAGTCCCAAATTTTTCAAATGATTTACCGCTCAATGGGAAAAAATTGAGGCTTGGTTTTGCTAAAGAATATTTCGGGGAAGGAATTTCACCGGAAGTAAAATCAGCTATCGAAAATTTAATGGGAAATTTGAAACAGCACGGATTTGAAGTTGAAGAAATTCATCTTCCCCATTCTGATTACTCAATTTCAACTTATTATATTTTAACTACAGCAGAAGCATCTTCAAATCTTGCAAGATATGACGGCGCAAGATACGGATACAGATCGCAAGAAAGTTCTTCATTAATTGATATGTATAAATCTTCACGATCTGAAGGATTCGGCAGTGAAGTAAAAAGAAGAATTATGCTCGGCACTTATGTTTTATCTGCTGGATATTACGATGCTTATTACCGGAAAGCTCAAAAGGTAAGAAGAATTATCAAACAAGATTTTGATGAAGCTTTCAAAAAAGTTGATATCATCTTAACTCCAACCTCGCCGACAACTGCATTTAAGCTTGGTGAAAAAACAACTGATCCTCTTGAAATGTATTTAGCTGATATTTACACTACTTCTGCTAACCTTGCCGGAATCCCAGGCATCAATATCCCGGTTGCAAAAGATTCCTCAGGCTTACCGATTGGACTTCAGCTTATGGCTAATCAATTTGATGAAACGAATTTGCTAAAGATGAGCTACTATATTCAAGAAGAAATTCTTTAATAACATTTGATTAGCATTTAGAATCTCCCTTTCCTGTTTTATAGTATCGGGATCCAATCACTACTTAATTTATTACCCGTGATTAATTGCATTACATAGACAAACTTGTCTTGCCGGCATTGTGATTTTAAAAATAAATTTGTAGAATGTAATTGTGAAAACTTATATTCACATATTACTCACAGTTCTTGCATGGATTATTTGTATAAGCTGTATTTTCATAGTTAGCTGCCAATCACCGGTAGTACCAATCGAGGCGGACAATCCGACAATAATCTATGAAGTATCGGGCGGCGTAATGGGTGATTATTTTAAATTAATTATTGACAATACCGGTCTTGCTTCATATGTATCGGTTTACCCTGTGCTGCAAATGCAATTGCCGGAAGAAGAATTCACAAATATCAAATCCTATCTAAAAAATTTCGATAATTATCAGCCTTCATATTTAGATAGCTGCATCGACGACTTTAGACACAAATTAACTTTGCAGACAAACACACGCCAAAAAACAGTTGAGTTCGATGGGTGTTCTATTGACCGTAATCCAAATCTTGAACCGCTAAAAGAGTTGGTAATATTATTTGGAAAAGTGCGGGATAGCATTTACAACGAAAAGGCAGCCTGGGTCGGACTTACTTATCAATTTTCAATGGACAGTACATCATATTCTCAGTCAGATTCAATTAACTTTTTTTGTAAAATAATAAATCAAACTACCAAAGAAAGAATTATATATTTTAAAAATAAGTATCGCATTCAGGTTGCAATACATAATGATATAACTAATCCTGAAATAAGTTTTCGGACACCGGATAATTCAATTTCAAGTTCAGACACGACTTCACCGTCAGAAATAATATTAGAGCCTGGAGAAGTAAAAACAATTACTTATTCATGGGATCAAAGTTTTGTGAATTACGATATGGTCAGTTATAAGTCACTACCGTATGGAAAATATAATGCGACAATTTATTTACAAGGGGGGATTTATCCAGTTTCAAACTATCTCTCTTTCCAAATTAAATGAGAGACTGATCTAAATTATCTTCATACAAGTGAATTATTTAGATCAAACTCTTATCGGCAAAATAACAAACGGTATTCCCTGCCTATAAAATTTTCTTTGAACAGCAAAGACAATATAATTATGCAGCCACTTTGTCATAAATGATTCTTCCGGGAAAACCAACTGACCGCCAAAGAAAACCACATTATGAAACTTAGAAGTAATCTTTGGGACAATATTATTTATTTCATCAACAACATCGGTTCCTACCGAAGTAAATGCCTCAGCATAATAATTATGTTCTTTCATATACTTAACATATCGGTTAGCTTCGGTATCAATATGTTTGTCAAGATTTTCAATTTCATCAGCACCTTTAAAGTTTCCAGCATCAACAGAACCGACTTGAAGAAAAACATAATTTTTATAAGTGCCTCCGAATAACCGGAATACACTTAAAAGAGTATGCAAACCTAAGCCATTAAAACCATTAACAAGTATAGCAGCTGTTTTTCCTTGAGGATCAAATTTAGGTTCTTCTTTTGATTCTTCTGCATTGTCACCTTGAATATTATAAATTGAAGCTTCAACCGAATCAACAATCGTGTCTAATCTCCTTAAAAGATCGGCAGCAATTAAATAATGTTTTTTTATAACCAAAGTGAGGGCGACAAGACCAGCAGTAATTACTAAAGTTATCCATCCGCCTTCGCCAAATTTTATAATTAGAACTGAAAATAAAATAAATGAAGTTAAAATTAATCCAACGCCGTTTATTGATAATTTTCTTAACCAATTCTTTTCAGAATTTCTCACCTGCCACCAATGTTTTACCATTCCAAGCTGCGAGAGACTGAATGTTATAAATACATTTATGCTGTAAAGAACTATCAAAAAATCAACTGAACCTTTTGACACAAACATCATTATTAAAGAAGTAATGCCCATTAAAAGAATTCCATTTTGAGTAACCAGCCTGTCGCTAAGCATTGCAAATCTTGTTGGAAACCATCTATCAATCGCCATATTCGCCAGCACTCTCGGTCCATCTAAAAATCCGGTTTGAGCCGCAATGAATAATAAAATTGCTTCTGAAAGCAAAGTAATTAGAACGAAAAAGAAACCAATATGGCCGCCCCATGCAGCTGACATATTTTCAAATAAAATTGCGTTTAAAGTTTTACCAGGTTGATCTTCAACTTTGAATAAAAGATATGCAATCATTAATCCGATTACTGTAATGGAAAGCGAGAACGCCATGTAATGCATAGTTCTTTTAGCAGTAGCTACTCTTGGTTCTCTTAAAATTGGAAGGCCGTTGCTAACAGCTTCAATTCCTGTAAAAGTACCGGCACCCATGCTGTAAGCTCTCATTACTAAAAACAAAACTCCAAACACTCCTAACGTTCCAAACGACTTTGAAAGTTCTTGTCCGGTTGAATTGTAAACTTCATGAAATTTAACAGCATGAGATGCAATAGCATAGACTATTGCAAATAGATGAGTGAAAACAAAAAGAAGGAAAACCGGAACCAAAGGAATAACTGCTTCTTTAATTCCTCTCAAGTTTAAAAGTAACAATACTATTACACCAAATACAGCAAATTCTAATTTATACACGTGCCAGCTCTGAGGTAAGAAACTAAAAATAGCATCGGCACCGCTTGCAATTGAAATAGTAATAGTAAGAACATAATCGATAAGAAGAGCACAGCCGGAAACCATTCCAATATTCGGTGAAAGCAATTTGCTTGCAACCAAATATCCGCCGCCGCCGGATGGGAAAAGTTCAATAATATGAGAATAACTTGCGGCAATTATAAATATTGTAATTCCAGTTCCAAGTGCAACGAAAATTCCAAGATAAGGATGCCCGCCTAATGCTTTAAACGCTTCGGCAGGACCATAGCAAGATGAAGAAAGCCCGTCGGAGCCAAGCCCAACCCAGGCTAAAAAAGCAATTAAAGAAAGCTTATGAAAAATCTTTTGATCGTGCGGATCCCTGGCACCGCCAACAACAATTGTTTTAATTTTTTTTAAACCTGTAGAAGTATCCATAGATTAAAATAGCTATAATTATGATTTTAGATTTTATTGCAGAAAAATGAGAAGTGACTCTGAGCGCAGAAGTATATTTTCAGAAATTCGTAAAAATAATCGAGTTTCATATTTACCTGAATTATTGCATACAAAAATAGAGCTAAAAACATTTAATCCCAAAACTAATGGACCTAAAGTGATTGAGGTTATAAGATACTAATTGATCTAGAAATAACAATTCAAAATAAAATCTTTTCTCGTTAAAAATTAAAATTGAATTTTCTTATCTTTGTACAAAAATTTTTGAAAATTATAAAGGGAAAACTATAGATGAGTATTTTAGTCGATAAAAAAACCCGTCTCGTTGTTCAAGGAATAACCGGCGGTGAAGGTTCATTTCATACTCAACAGATGATTGAATATGGAACAAAAGTAGTTGCAGGCGTAACACCTGGTAAAGGAGGAACAGAATTTTTAGGAATTCCGGTCTATAATACAGTTGAGCAAGCGGTCAAAGAGCAAAAGGCAAATACTTCAGTAATATTTGTACCGCCTGCTTTTGCCAGCGATGCAATCCTAGAAGCTGCAAACGCAGGTATAAAAGTGATTATCTGTATTACAGAAGGTATTCCAGCAGCAGATATGGTTGAAGTTTATAATTCCATAAAACAAAAAGGCGTCGTTCTTGTTGGCCCAAATTGTCCTGGAGTTATTTCACCTGGAAAAGCAAAAATAGGAATCATGCCTGGCTTCATTCATAAAGAAGGAAAAATTGGAGTTGTTTCCCGCAGTGGGACATTAACTTACGAAGCTGTAAAACAATTAACCGATGTAAAACTTGGCCAATCAACTTGTGTAGGAATTGGCGGCGATCCTGTTATTGGCTCTAGGTTTTTGGATATAATAAAATTGTTTAATGAAGATCCGGAAACCGAAGGAATAGTTATGATAGGTGAAATCGGCGGTACAGCGGAAGAAGAAGCCGCTTCTTTTATTAAAAAAAATGTGACAAAACCCGTTGTTGGTTTTATTGCTGGAAGAACAGCACCTCCCGGACGAAGAATGGGTCATGCCGGCGCTATAATTTCCGGAGGCAAAGGAACTGCTGCAGAAAAAATGGAAGCAATGAAAAAAGCAGGAATCAAAGTTATTGATAGTCCTGCTGAAATTGGTTCAACCATGTTAAAAGCGATTGAAACACTTAAGAAAAAATCTCTCGCAAAGAAAAAACCTGCAGCTAAGCCCGTAAAGAAATCGACAAAATCTTTGACAAAAAAGAATGCTAAGATAAAAGTTAAGAAAGCAACAAAGAAAATTGTTAAGAAGAAAAAATAATCAATTAGTTAAATGATTAACCAATTTTTTATTAGCTCGATTTATAAATAGAAGAGGTTAAGATGAAGATAAAAGTTGCACTTGAGAAAAGCGATGATGGAGGTTATACCGTTTATGTGCCTTCTCTGCCAGGTTGTATTAGTGAAGGTAATTCAATCGAAGAAGCTCTAGACAATATAACTGAAGCAATTGAATTATATCTTGAACCAGTTGAGGATGATGTAATAAAATCGAATGATCTTATTATAAAGGAATTAAATCTTTGACAAAGACTCATGTTCTTTCTTATAAGGAAATTATCAAAGCATTGCAGAGAGACGGGTGGATTGTAGTTCGGCAAAAAGGTAGTCACATTAGATTGCAAAAACATTCTAAAAATGAAGTTTTGAAAATTACCGTCCCGGCACATTCCCCATTAAAAAGATCAACTTTATCTCATATTTTAAAACAAACTAAAATAGAATTGGAAGAATTTTTAAAATTATTATAAACATCAATTACTAAGGAGAAACTTTGAGTAACAGAACACTTGCAATCATTAAACCTGATGGCGTAAGAAAAAATTTATGCGGACAAATAATAACAAAAATTACTGAAGCCGGCTTCAAGATTAAAGCAATAAAAATGGTTAAGCTGACAAAAGATTCTGCCGGCGGATTTTATGAAGTTCATAAAGAAAGATTTTTCTTTAACGATTTAATTGAATATATGACTTCCGGTCCTTGCATACCAATTGCACTTGAAAAGGAAAATGCAGTTGCTGATTTTAGAAAATTAATTGGTGCTACAGATCCGCTTCAAGCTGAAGAAGGTACCATCAGAAAACTATACGCTGCAAACAAAGCTGAAAATGTAATTCACGGTTCTGATTCAGATGAAAATGCGGTAATTGAAATTTCACACTTTTTTTCAAGAAAAGAATTATTAGAAAATTTCGGTTTGTAAATAATTATTACAAAGAATGACCAAGTATAAAACTTCGGTCATTCTTTTTGTTTATTCCATTTACATTTATTTATTAAAATAAATTATGAAAAAATTGTTCTCACTTATTTTCAGTATTTTGTTGATTATGAGCAACGGATATTCTCAGAATCATCAGAAAAAAGAAAAGCTTGTTATCGGCGCTGATCGCCTGCTTTCAGAGTATTTTCATTTAATCAAAGACAAGCGAATCGGATTGGTTACAAATGAATCCGGAGTTTTATCAAATGGAACACCGCTTGTAGATACTCTTGCCAATTTGCATGATGTAAAAATAACCGCACTGTTTGGACCTGAGCATGGAGTTCGCAGCAATGCACCGGCAGGGCAAACCGTTGACAATTCGGTTGATGCTAAAACAGGAATAAAAGTTTATTCGTTATATGGTGCTAATAAAAAACCATCAACTGAAATGTTAAAAAATGTTGATGTATTAATTTATGATATTCAGGATGTTGGAGCTAGATTTTATACATTCATTTCAACGTTATTTTATATTGTTCAGGCTGGAGCTGAAAATCATATTCCAGTAATTATTTTAGATAGACCAAATCCGATAAATGGTATTAATGTTGAAGGTCCAATTAGAAAAGAAGATGAAGCTTCGTTTGTAGGGATTGCTCCTTTGCCAATTATGCCAGGAATGACAATTGGCGAGCTTGCAAAAATTTATGCCGGAGAACATTTTATCGGGAAAAATTTAACTCCGGATTTAACAATTATAAAAATGAAAAATTGGAAACGTAATTCTTATCTCGATCAATATTCATTACCTTGGATAAAACCTTCACCTAATATTCCAGATTTAGAAACTGCAATAGTTTATCCAGGAACGTGTTTAATTGAAGGGACAAATGTTTCCGAAGGCAGAGGGACTTTGCATCCATTTTTAACAATCGGAGCGCCATTTATAAATTCAGATTCGCTTATAAAAAAATTAAAAAATTACCCCATACCGGGTGTTGAATTAAAACCGGTTTCTTACACTCCAGTCGACATTCCAAAGATGGTCACAAATCCTAAATATAAAGGAGAGAATTGCAACGGAATTACTATTAAAGTCGTTGATAGGAAAAAATTTAAAGCTGTAGATTTTGGATTAAAACTTGTTTGCGCACTCCATTCACTTTACCCAGACAAATTTAAGTTTCGAGATTCCGGATTCGATAGACTTAGCGGCGATAAATCTGTAAGGGAAAAAATATTAGCTGGTATTTCTCCGGTTAAGATTGAAAACTCATGGAAAAAAGGAATGAAAGATTTTTTGAAAATAAGGAAAAAATATTTACTATATTAACCAGTCTGCACAGTCAGATTGAAAGGAAAAGATAATGAAAAAATTTCTGATCATTTTATTTTTAAGCACAATAATATTTGGATGCAGTAAAAAAGAAAAAGATAAACCTGCAGATCTAAGTGCAAAATTGAAAGCTGATACTACTGCAATTAAAACAACTCCAATAGATAATCCAACTCAAAAATTTAATATCGCTTATAAATTTGAAAAAGGGAAAACCTATCAATATAGAATTGCTTCCTTCTCAGAAGATAATCTAATTATTAAAGCGGATACCAGCGTTACTAAGAAGATTAAACAAAGCGTAATTTATATTATTAATGTTGACCTCGCTAATTTAGATAAAGATGGAGTGATGGAATTTAATTGTGAAATTAAATCAATACTATTTAACGCGGCAGTAGATGGTCAAATGGAAATGTATCAATCAGGAGAAACGAAAGACTCAACTGAGCTTGAAAAATATGCACAGTATGCTTCATTAATAAATAATCCATTTAGCGTTCGAGTCGGAAAAGCAGGCGGCGTTTTGGAAATATTCCGCGCTGATAAAATCGTAAACAAATTTATTGAACTAAATAAAAAATCTCCTGCTTCAGTTAATCAAGAACAGCGTGATTATTTAAACAATAATGTAACGCAAGGATCATTAAAACCTTTAGTGGCTCAACTATTCCGCGAAATGCCGGCAAATACAATTGCAAAAGATTCATCATGGGCATTCACACAGCCACCAGCTCCATTTCTAATATTCAAGCTTGAAAATACAAACTTATTCAAAGTTAACGAGCTCGAAAAATATAATAGCGATACTGTAGCAATAATTACTGCAGGATTGAAAACGGTAGTTACCGGCGATACTAAGTACGAAGAACGTGGAGCGCAATTTAATTTTACAAAACCTGTTACAACCGCTGACGGCGCTATCTATTTTAATGTTTCAAAAGGCTGCGTTCAGAAATCAAATATTAAAACACACATTCATATTTACTTTACAATGGAAGCTCCTTCGCCAAAAGGAAAACAAAAAGGGAATAAAACTGAAGATATAACAAATACGAATATTGTAGAATTGCTGTAAAGATATTTTTCTACTCTTAATCTTGTTCTATAAAATTTGGACAAGATTAAGAGTTAGAATAAAAAAGCTTTATCTTAAAATTAAATGTCCGAGTTTATCGCGCTTAGTCTTTAAATACTTTTCATTATTTTCATTGGGTGGAATTTCGATGGGAATCCTCTCAACAATTTCCAAACCATACCCTTTTAGACCAATTACTTTTTTCGGATTGTTTGTAAGTAATTTTATTTTTCTCACGCCTAAATCCAACAAGATTTGAGCGCCGATTCCGTAGTCGCGAAGGTCCGGTTTAAAACCGAGAGCTTCATTTGCCTCCACAGTATCTTTACCTTCATCCTGAAGTTTATATGCTTTGATTTTATTTTGAAGTCCAATTCCCCTTCCTTCTTGTCTCATATAAACTATAACGCCATTTTCTTCTTTAGCAATCATATCTAGTGAAGCATTCAATTGATCGTGGCAATCGCAGCGAAGCGAATGGAAGACATCACCTGTCAAGCATTCGGAATGCATTCTTACAAGAATTGGTTTTGCATGATCAATTTTACCTTTGATCAAAGCAATATGCTCTTTATGATCTACTAAACTTTTATAAATTTTTACTTTGAAGTTGCCATGCACAGTAGGAAGTTTTGCTTCGGCTACTTTTTCAATTAGTCTGTCTTTTTGAAGCCGGTATTTAATTAAATCTTTTACTGTTAAAATCTTCAGCTTAAACTTTTCCGCAATTTTTATTAGATCTGGAACACGAGCCATCTCACCATTGTCATGAAGGATTTCACACAAAACGCCGGCAGATTTCAAATTAGAAAGCCTACAAATATCAACAGCAGCTTCGGTGTGTCCTGCACGTCTCAAAACTCCTTCATCAAAAGCGCGAAGAGGAAAAATATGTCCTGGGCGTGCAAAATCTTCTGCTGTACTTTTTTCATCAATAATTTTTTTTATTGTTAATGCTCTGTCAGCAGCAGAAATACCGGTAGTTGTTCCTTCTTTTGCGTCAATGGTTATTGTAAATTGAGTTCCATGCAAAGCTGAATTAGAACCAACCATTAATGGAAGCCCAAGTTCGTCTAATCTATTTCCACTAACCGCGACACAAATCATTCCCCTTCCGTGCTTAGTCATGAAGTTGACAATTTCCGGAGTTACATATTCTGCAGCGCAAACAAAGTCACCTTCATTTTCTCTGTCTTCATCATCAACGATTATTAACAACTTTCCATTTTTTATTTCTTCAACAGCTTCTTCAACTGAACAAAACATTTTTGCACCTAAATTTTTACTCATCCTGATTTACAACTTAATCTAAAATTAAGTTCCATAAAAAGTAAATGGAATAATTTAAATCAATTACTTTCTTTAGTTCCCGACGGCAAAATTGTTGCAATTGCAGAGCGTTCATATTTAAGTTTTACATTATCACTAACCTGTATGAGCACTGTCTTATCTTCAATGTGCACAATTGTACCGTGTAAACCTCCGCTTGTAACAACCTTATCTCCCTTCTGCATATTAGAAAGCAATTTTTCTCTTTCCTTTGCACGTTTTTGCTGGGGTCTGATAATCATAAAATAAAAGATTAAAAAGATAGCACCAAACATTATTACAGTGCTGATTAAACTTCCACTGCCGCCACCATTTGGCGGAGGGGCCATTGCCAATAAAGATTCCAATCAATCCTCCGATTTATTATTTATATTTAAAGATATTTTATTAATTATTTTTGATTTCCATTCTAAAAAATTACCTGTTTTGATATGATGCCTTGCTTCTTTAACAAGATTCAAATAAAAATGAAGATTATGAATGCTTGCAAGTTCAAGAGCTAAAATTTCACCTGCTATAAAAAGATGTCTTAAATAAGCACGCGAAAAATTTTTACAAGTATAACAGCTGCATTGTTCATCAACTGGATTAAAATCATTTTTATATCTTGCATTTCGCATTGATAACACGCCCTCAGAGGTAAACAAGTTTGAATTTCGTGCATTGCGAGTCGGCATTACACAATCAAACATATCAATTCCTCTTTCAATTGCTTCAAGAATATTTTCCGGCCTGCCGACGCCCATTAAATATCGCGGCCGATCTTTAGGTAAAAAACCTGTTGTAAAATTTACTAAGTCGTACATCATTTCTGCCGGCTCGCCCACAGCTAAGCCTCCGATTGAGTATCCATCAAAATCAATTTGCAGAAGATCGGCAGCGGATTTTTCCCGAAGATCTTTGTAAACACTACCCTGAACAATTCCAAATAAATATTGCTGATGACCATAAAGCGGAACAGTTTTTTCAAAAGCCTGCTTATTTAATATTGCCCAATCCGAAGTAAGCTGAACTGATTTTTGTGCATACTCATAATCGCATGGGTAAGGCGTACATTCATCTAAGGACATCATAATATCGGAACCAATACTTCGTTGAATTCCAATTACTTTTTCAGGAGTAAAAAAATGTTTTGAGCCGTCGATATGAGAACGAAATTCAACGCCGTCTGATTTTAGCTTTCTTAATTCGGAAAGGCTGAAAACTTGATATCCTCCGCTGTCAGTCAAAATCGGTTTTCGCCAATTCATAAAACTATGAAGGCCGCCGGCTTGTTCAAGAATTTCAGTTCCTGGTCTTAAATAAAGATGATAAGTATTTGAAAGAACGATTTGCGCTTCAATATCATTTTCTAAAAGATTTTGATTTACAGCTTTTACAGTGCCCTGAGTTCCAACTGGCATAAAGATTGGAGTTTCAATTTTTCCGTGATCAGTTTCAAAAAAACCAGTTCTTGCTTTAGAATTTTTATCTTCCGCTATTATATTTAGTTTTAGCAAATTTACCCGTTATACCTACTCTAGTCTGTTTAATTTCAGGATACAAATTTAAGGTTATTTATGTTCAAGAACCAAAAGTTTGTAAAATTAGAAGTTCAACCAAATTACAGATCTTTTTATTTTATCTTACGATTGATAAATAAGCCCAATATGTTGAAAATTCAATTAATGATATAAATACAAAATGACAACCAATGACTATAAATGACTTTCAATCATTATAATCAATAACAAGTATCAGAATGAAATTATATTTCTTCCGGCAAATGAAAATCTTGTAATTTCTTTTTATGAGTTACAATTTCATTCTCCACTAAGAAGATTACGTCCTCAGATATGTTAGTTGCATGGTCTGCAAGTCTTTCAATCTGCCTAGCTAATACTATCAAGTGAGCGCACGCTTCGGCAATCTCCGGGTTTGACTTTATCATTTGAACAAGCTGGTTAAATATTTTTTTATTCAGATCGTCAACAATATCATCATTTACCCAAATTGTTTTTGCAAGGTCACCATCGCAGTTGATAAAAGCTGTTATTGCGTCCTTCACCATTGTCCTTGCAATTTTAGCCATTTCAGGTAGATCAGTTTGAACAATAAGATCGCGAAAGTTATCGGTCTTCTTAATCCGTTGAACAATATTTACCGCAATGTCACCGCATCGTTCAAGCTGGCTGTCAATCTTAATTGCAGTCAAAATAAATCGAAGATCGCTGGCAACAGGCTGATATAATGCCAAAAGATTTTCGCATTGAGCCATAATCAAATTATCATAAGCATCTACTTCTCTGTCTCTTTGCTTAACAGTTTTATAAAGTCTTGCGCCTTGATCTTCCATATCTTTGAAGCTGTTCTCAACTTGCTCATCAACTATTGACGCCATTTTGTTGATGGTGGTTTTTAATTCTTCAAATTCTTTTTCAAAATGTCTTTCCATTTTATACCTTAAAATATTTAATTCTTTTACTTTGAGTCTCAGCGTCTTTGCGGTTAAGTCTTTTCACCGCAGAGACGCAAAGCCGCTAAAAATTTTTATCCAAACCTGCCTGTAATATAATCTTCTGTTTGTTTTTTTGCCGGGGCCGTGAACATTTTTTTTGTATCGGAAAATTCAATCAACTCTCCCATGTAAAAGAAAGCTGTGTAGTCACTAACTCTAGCAGCTTGCTGCATGTTATGAGTAACGATAATAATTGTGTAATCCTTTTTCAGCTCAAAAATAAGTTCCTCAATTTTTGCCGTTGAAATTGGATCGAGCGCACTTGCAGGTTCATCCATTAAAATAACTTCAGGATTTATTGCGATTGTTCTTGCAATGCACAAACGCTGCTGCTGCCCGCCTGAAAGATTTGCGCCGGATTTATTCAACATATCTTTTACTTCATCCCAAAGCGCTGCTTGCTTAAGTGTTTTTTCAACTATCTCCTTAAGAGCTTTTCTATTTCTAAAACCGTTTAATTTTAATCCGGCAACAACATTGTTAAAGACAGACATAGTTGGAAAGGGATTTGGTTTCTGAAAAACCATTCCAATTTTTCTTCTTAGATAAACCGGATCAATCTTCATTACGTCTTCGTCGTCAAAAATAATTTTTCCCGTAATTGTTCCTCTCGCAACTTCATGCATGCGGTTAATGCTTCGAAGAAAGGTAGATTTACCGCAGCCTGATGGACCTATTATCGCGATAACTTTCTTTTCCGGAATATCAATTGAAACATTTTTTAATACTTGTATCTTCCCGAAATATGCCGAAAGATTCTGCACGGAAATTTTTATTGGATCTTGATTCATAGCATTAGTTTTGGGAACGTTTTCTGTTTTAATTTTTTCAGTAATTTCCATTTAATTCGTTGTTTTATATTTTGATCTTGTAATGATTCTGAAAATCAAACTTAAAAGTGATATTAGGAGAATTAGAACAAGCGCCGCTGTCCATGCTTGGTCATTCCAATCTTTATAAGGCGCCGATGCATATTGGTAAATATAAACGGTAAGCGAGGCTATCGGCTGAAAAATATTTGTTGACCAGAATCTATTATCCAAAGCAGTAAATAAAAGCGGAGCTGTTTCGCCGGCAGCTCTAGAAAGCCCTAACAAAACTCCGGTTGCAATTCCTTTCCATGCTGTTTTAAGAACTATCAACAAAGTTGTTTTCCACTTCGGAATGCCCAAGGCTAGTCCTGCTTCTCTATAAGATTGCGGAACAAGCTTGATCATTTCTTCAGTTGTTCTGGTAATTGTTGGGATCATCAAAATGGCTAAAGCAACACCGCCGGCTGCTGCTGAAAAATGTTTCATCGGCACGACAACTAAAGTATATGCAACAACGCCTACAACTATTGAAGGAATACCGCTTAGTACATCTGTAAGAAATCTTACGACAAAGCCAAACTTATTATGACCAAACTCTGATAAATATGTTCCGGTAAAAATCCCGACCGGGATTCCAATCCCGCCGCCGATTGCAATTAAAATTAAAGTTCCGATAATTGCATTTACCATTCCCCCGCCTGATTCACCAACCGGCGTAGGCAGTTTAGTAAAAAAATTAACGTTTAAATTTGCAATGCCTTTTGAAATTGTATAATAGAAAATAAATATCAGCGGCAAAAGAGTTATTAATGCTGCTAGAAAAGAAAACGACAACATTACAATGTTTGTGGTTTTTCTTCTGTAGAAAGTAATATTTTTTACATTGGACTTAATTTCCATTTACGTTCCGTACTCCAAACAAGCAGTCTAGCAAAAATATTGATTATAATTGTAATTACGAATAAGACAAGAGCAAGTTCAATTAAAGAGTTTAAATATAAATCGGAAGTTGCTTCGGTAAATTCATTAGCAAGAACACTTGCCATTGTATAGCCGGGAGCTAAGAGTGATGTTGATATTTGCGGACGATTTCCAATTACCATTGTAACTGCCATCGTTTCGCCGATTGCTCTTCCAAGCCCTAGAATTATTGCACCAAGCAAACCTGATTTAGCGTAGCTCAAAACTATTTTGGTAACTTCCCATTTTGTAGCTCCAAGTGCATATGCGGCTTCACGCTGAGAATTAGGAACAGATTTTAATACGTCGCGTGATATTGAAGAAATAATCGGAAGCACCATTATTGAAAGTATTATTGCCGCGGCAAGCATTCCAAATCCGTATGGCGCTCCTTGAAAAAAAGGTGAATTAGGAAATTCATTTTGAAGGAAAGGTTCTACTGAATCTCGAAGCCAGGGGACTAAAACAAATATTCCCCATAATCCGTAAATAACACTTGGAATTCCTGCAAGCAGTTCGGTTAAAAATGATAACGGTTTTTCAAGCCATGATGGTGCAAGTTCAGATAAGAACACTGCGACACCAAGACCAAGCGGAATCGCAATTATGAGTCCAAGTAAAGACGAAACTAAAGTTCCGTATATCATTGGAAGCGCGCCAAACACTTCTGAAAATGGATCCCAGGTTGATGAAGTTAAAAATCCCCATCCAAACTTTTTTATAGAAAGGATGGAACTCGAATACATCTCCCATCCCATAAAAATGATAAGCAGAAAGACTAACACCGCAAAAAGCAATGTTAGTCTTTCAAAAATTAAATCGCCGAGATTATTATTTCCTAATATTTTATTTAAGAAGCCATTACGATTTCGTTTTGATTTATCGCTGCTCTTCTTAAAATAATCATAAACCTTCTCAAACGATTCACTTCCTTTTGTATTTTCTAATTGATTATTCAGTATTAAAGCTTCTTTCCGTTACTTGTAATAGAATTTAATTTTTCAAGATCTAGTTTCTGTACTGGTTTCGGTAGAGGCGCATAATAAAGACTTGTTGCATCTGCCTGTCCTTTAGTTACTGCCCACTTTAAGAACTTAACAAGCGCTTCAGCATGCGAATTATTTTTAATATCCTTTGGTATAACTACCCAGGAAAATCCGCAGATAGGATAGGAACTTTTTCCGTCTGCATTTGTAATTACAGCTCTTAAATCTTTCGGCATATTCTTCACTGCACCAGCTGCAGCTTCCGAAACAGTATTGAAGTTTACATCAATAAAATTTCCGGCTTTATTTTTCATCTGGCAATAAGGAAGATTATTTTGTTTAGCATAAGCTAATTCAATATAACCGATAGCTCCTTTGGTCTGTGCAATAATTCCCGCAACGCCTTCTGTTCCCTTTGCACCAAGTCCTACCGGCCAATTAACTGAAGTACTTACTCCGCATCTCCTTGCCCATTCCGGACTAACTTTTGATAAATAACTTGTGAAGATAAATGTTGTGCCGCTGCCTTCTGAACGATGAGCAACTATAATAGCCTGGTTAGGAAGATTTTTTCCTGGATTTAGTTTTACTATTCGCGGATCATTCCATTTATAAATTTTACCTAGATAAATATCTGCGAGAGTTTCGCCATCAAGCTTTATTCCTTGTCCTACCGAAGGCAAATTATAGGTAATAGCAACGCCGCCCATAATGATTGGAATATGAACTACTTCGGTTCCTCTCTTCCCTTTGAAATTATTCATCTGTTCTTCGGTTAATGGTGCATCGGAAGCGCCAAAATCAACTGTTCCAGTGGTTACCTGCTGAATACCGCCGCCGCTGCCTATTGATGCATAATTGATTTGAACTCCGGTCATTTTATTGTATGAGTCAAACCATTTTGAAAAGATTGGATAGTCAAATGTTGAACCCGCGCCGGTAAGCTTAACTTGCGCTTTAACGGTTACACCAAATAATCCTGCTAAAAGAATTATGATCGATAAGATTTTTATTTTCATATTATAACTCCTGTTAAATATAAT
The DNA here is from genome assembly GCA_023475265.1 of Bacteroidota bacterium. GTDB lineage: Bacteria > Bacteroidota > Ignavibacteria > Ignavibacteriales > Ignavibacteriaceae > FEN-1297. Next base: position 7,270 of record JAMCWE010000241.1, on the reverse strand, counting down.
TAATTTTTATACAATTTCTTTTTAGTAAAAACACAACCTTAGAAGCTGAAAAAGAATGTTCCTCTAAGCAATACATCTGCTTTCGAACCTGAAAGTCCATATGATGTATATTCAATATTCGGCATTATGTGAACGTTTTTTCTTACTGCAAAATCAAGAGCGCCAAGAATAAAACTCTGTGTGCTGTTGGCAATTGTAGTATTTTTTGTATTAGAATCCGGGGTATAATTATCATATCTAGCAACCAATCGAATATTATCTGTAAGAGCAATCCAGCCGTTTAAGCTAATGCCGTTTCTTTCCAAAGTTGAACCATCGGCTTCACCATGATCGATTGCATTTAAGAATGCTTGAACGCCTAAGCTGAAACTGCTGTTAGCATAATTTACAATAACGTCACCGATCTTTCCGTATTGAGATTTTGGTGCGCCGTAATATTGACCGTCAACCAATATTGTTAATTCTTTCATAGGATTAAATTGTAAGAAAAGATAACCGGATTTGTATCTTGCCTGGCTGGCATTTGTGGCAGTTCCCGGTAAGAATGAATCGCCATTACCGGTATTGTTGCCTAATAATAATCCGGCAGAAAAAGCATCTGAAAATTTTTGAGTAAGAGAAATTCCTAAATCTCTTGATGCGCTAATTCCATGCAAATCTTGAATTGTTTTTTCAAGAGGACGATAGCCGAAAATTCCTTCAGCCATATTAATGTTCCATGTACCTTGCAAACCAAGAACAAGATCGCCGTTACCAACATTCTTGAAATCTAAAAAAGCATCTTTTACCATTGTAGATAACTTATTGTTGCCGAGGTTTGAAGCTGTTGGATCTGATTCCAAACGAAATCTAGCCCAGATTCCGTCGGACACTGTATAATCTGCAGTTAAATAAATTCTTCTAAACTCAAAAGCCTGTAAATCTTTTTGAGTTTGATCATGATACTGCTGAACATAGTAATAATCTCCGAACATTAGCCCGCTGAACTTCGGAAGATTTTGAGCCTTTGTAAAGCTGAGTAAGAATGGGAGCACGAAAAGTAATAGTGCAATTTTTTTCATATAGTATTTCTCTCTTTTGTTATTAATAATTTTTAACTGATTATTAGCTTTTTAAATGTCACGTAGTCATAAAAAAAATGATGCGGTAATAATAAATAGAAATTTCCCCGCGAGTGTTAAGGCAATGTTATGCTTATGTTAAGAAATTGTTAATGGGCTTTAAAATGAAATTAAATGAGGATGACTAATTGCTTTGTATTCAAAAAGTTATTGATTTAATAAAGTTTGATACGCTCAACTATATAAAATCAGTAACCTCAATAAATAAAATTTCAATTACCTTGACCGAAACTAAACGGATATTCAAAAGAAATTCTAGGCTCAATTCTTTTTTGCGGCTGGTAATCGATAATGTTATCGTTTGAATCACGAATTGGTGTGAACGTCCACCTGTATAACATGGAAACTATAATGTATGGAAGCGGCTTATAGCCTAATTCAAAATACATGAAAGAATTGTTATCGACTCTAAAGATTTGAGATTCCGCGCCGATATTTATTTTATCATAACCGCCTCTTACCACAACCGGCATACCTTCGGGCGATACATTTGCGACCAAATGAAGAACTCCGCTGTTTGGTGTTTTATCTAATCGTTGATAGCTTCCAATTACATCCAGCAAGCCGAGAAAATGAAGATCCAATTCTCCGAAGTATCCGTTATCCGGGTTTGTAATTGATGAGAGCAAAGTTGCTTTGCTTGTATAAGAATAACTTCCGTTCGAGGTATCAACGCGGTATCTTTCTATCTCGTACATCGAATTAAAATACGATGGTATGTATTGAGCATTGTTAAATCTTCTTTCAAGCTTTGCAGATGCATTCAAAATTCCAAGTCCGTTTACATCAACCATAATTCCGGTGGCTACGCCGCTGCCGTAATTTATTATCTTAGCGTAGTCAGCATACAACTGAAGATCAAACATGCTCGATCTGATTATTGGAAGTCCCAAGTCCAATCCAACAATTTGCATTCTTCCCTTATCTTCTGAAGTTGTAACTGGAATTGGAGGAACAGGGGCTGGAGGTACCTGGAGGGAAGGTATATAAACTGTATGAAATACTACTCCAGAATATTTATTAAAGTCGGCGGCATAAGTCCCGCCTACTTCCAGATTACTGATGATCGGAACATCAGCGAGAGAAGAAAATTTTAATGGTCTTACATATCCTCTTACAGCTGTGACACCGGCTTCGGCAAATGTACTGTAGATAGATTCAAACCCGAATTCGCCGAAATCAATATCTGCAACTAATCCGATTTTTCTAGTATCAATACTTGGACTATTATTGTATTGATACATTATGCTGCCGTGTCCGAGGTTGTAATAATCAAGCGCGCCAAGCTTGATGAAAACCGGATCGTGTTTTAAGCCGTATCTTACATACCGGATGATGCTGAGGTAATCAGAAAGCTCATTGAAATCTTCTTTGCGGATGTTTCCGTTTTTGTCGATGTCGACATTCAAATCCAAACCAACGCCGAAGTTTGCAAAGGATATTTCCGGCATAAAATGGAAGCGGTAATAAAGCTGCCCGTCAATCCAGTTTAATCCCAAGCCCCCATTTAAATTTCCTTTACCTGGAATTGGATAATTTTCATACTGCGCAAAAAGATTTAATGAAAGTAAAAAAACGAATGCAATCAGAAAATATTTTTTCATTTCCATCTCAAATTATTATAAAAGTAATTATTAACTCACTCATTTAACAAAATAAAGTTAATACTTTTTTCAAAAAATATTAAATAACTGAAGTTACGCAAAGACTTATTTCACCCTTTCAAGGGTTACTAATAAAGTTGAGAATATAGTATATCGGGACGTTGTCCCAATCTTGAATATCAAACGCTTTCAGCGTCTTTATGCTTCTCAGAGTTCCTGAAAGGAACAAATATCTAAGCCAAGACAACGCCCTTGGCAATAATAAATAAGACAAACTCGAACCCTGAAAGGGTTCTATAATATTGTAACTACTTTTTTTGCGTAAGTGCAGTAATAAAATAAATTTACTTTAATAAAACCATAGATTGAGCTTTAAAATATTTCCCGCAGGAAATAGAATAATAATAAATCCCGCTGCTAAGATTTGAAGCATTAAAAGAAATTAAATAAACACCCGGCATCTTTTCACCATAATTTCTTTCTAAAACTATTTTCCCAAGTGAATCATATACTTTAAGAATAATTTCATTCACTTCCGGAATCTCAACTCGAATATTTGTTGTAGGATTAAATGGATTTGGATAATTCTGCGATACAAAAAAATTCTTGGGAGTTAAATTATTTTCTTTTTTAATTTCAGATATTATTGAAACAACCAAAGTATCGGAGTATTTAAAGCTGCCGTCATTATCAATTTGTTTTAGCCGGTAAAAGTACGTTTTATTTTTTATAACTGTTGTATCTTCAAAATTATAATTCTTTGGTGAATTGCTGACACCTGCTCCCATAACAAAACCAATAGTTTCCCATAATGAATCCGGATTCGAATACCTTTCGATATTAAACCCATAACTGTTCACTTCTGTTGCTGTGCCCCATGCTAAATTTACAGTCGTATCTACTATTTGAAAATTAAAATAAATTAACTCTATCGGCAAAGTATAATACTGAGCAAATAAGTTTGCACTGTAAATTAACAAAATCAAAAATGAATACTTAATTATTCTCATTACCTAACGATTGCAAGCTTCTGAATATCAGAATAAGTTTTATCTGCAAGCTTTGCAATTATTTTATAAAGATATACTCCGTTTGCCAGCAGATCGCCATCTTCATCCCGTCCGTCCCAAAATATCCTATTAAAATTATTTCTTAATACCGAGGGAGGAATATTTATCTCTTTAATTAATCTGCCTGCTACGGTATAAATTTTAATTTTCATGTCTTCCGGTATTTGGGTTAAATTAAATGTAAAGTAAGTACTCAAATTAAAGGGATTTGGATAATTATATAAGTCTAAAATTTTAAGCTCATTTGAAACTATAAAAGTTTTTTGCAAATCACTCGCTTGGTTAACCAAATCATTCCCGTTTATTGTAAGATAATGTTCCCCATCTTTCAACTTTGGACGAATTTTATATAATACTTGTCGATTTATAGTATCATAAACTATTGAGTCCATTCCTGCATAATAAATTTTTTGTCCATCCAAAATAATATTAACTTTTGTTGTATCTCTAAATGGATATTGGAAGCCATAATTCAATTTAAATAATATTTCAGGGTTTGATGAGACATAATCGCCGTCAAAAATATTGTTGCCGTCAAATGTATATGAAATGTTTGCCGTTTTTACTAATGTAATAGTGTCTTTTACAACATAAAAAGATTCATTATAAAAATTATTATCCTTATACATCTCAGGTATCCTTTGATCATTATCTACTTGAATTGAAAATGATAACGGCCCATAACCATCGTAAAAATTCGACTTGTACCCAAGTTCAAATGAAACTTTTGACATAGTATCAAGCTTAACAACTAAAGTATCGAATAATAACTTTTGAGTCTTATCTGAACGGTTTAAATACACATCAACTTTAAAACTATCTGCCTCAGATTCACCAACATTAAATATTGAGAAAAATAATTTTGTGGAATCGCCTTGATAAACAGTATCTGCAGAAATAGAAACAGTTTGATAATTTAAACCCAATTCCGGAGGCTGAATATAATCGACTGACACTTTTTTTAATTCTGGTGAAATACCATCTGTAGAAGAATTGAAGTTTGCAAGTACTTTAAGTCTTGGATAAACATTTGCATCTATATTTGAAAGTGAAGCAGTAGAATCAATTGAGTTAAAGACTTGAAGAGTATCAACACTGCTGTCATTCTTTATTCCTAAAATTTTAAAATTAATTTTGGAATCAGAAGGCGTAGTATTTATTAAATTTATCGACTTCCATTTTATTGCTGGACCAATACTATTTGTTATAAATTCCCCGGTTGAATTTGGTATTATAAAAGTTGAATCAATTAATATCGAACCGTTGTAAGGGCCTTTAACCTGTTCAATTACATCCCCGGGATTTGCACCTTTTCTTCCAATCAATGCCCATGATCCTTGAAATCTCAATGAGTCTATTTTAGTACTACCCAAAGTTTTAATTGCATTTTTCAGATTACTAGTAATATTATTTGCCGCATCATCGGAAACACCCATGGCCACGATCTTCCCAGTATCGATAGAATTAATTAATGTTACTAATTGTTGCATAACGACTGGCTGATTAAATAAATTGTAAGATTCAGAAGTGTCAACAACCAAAGTATTCGGATTAAACACAACAATACCCATTCCTGTAAAATATGAATTAGGTAATAAATTTTTCCCATTTAAAGAAATTGTGCAAGTAGCACCTGAAAATGTGCCGGCTGATAATAAAGATATTTTTTCAGATTTAGTAGATAGTTTTAAGGCATTATCTAGGTAATTTAAATTATTAAATATTTGATTAGTAAGAGACAGCGAATCTGCTAGATAAAATTTAGAACCTTCAGAGTTTAAGAATGATTTAGGTTGTGAAAAACTGGATAATGAATCATTAAGTTTGTATCGTATCCAATATCTTTTATTCTGATTTAATTGCGGCAAAATTATTTTCGTAATAAATGGTTGAGATGGAGTTAGTAGTTGATTATAAGTTTGAAAAGTAGGGTCTGTTGATATTTCAGAAATTATATTAAACTGATTTTTAGAATATAATGATGGATTAAGTATCTTCATCAAATTCAAGGAAGGATTTTCAATTACATTTGATAACAAATCTCTAACAGCATTGGAAGATACAAAAAAATTTGTTTGTGCAGAATTGTCTGTTTTATAAATTTCATCAATTTTATTATATGGATCTATTGTTACATCAACTGTGTGCATACCAGGAAGGAGATTTACTTTTAACCAAACATCAAGCGTGTCAATATAATCCGGGAAAGGAATATAGATATTTTTTTCTTCTATTTTCTTATTCTCTAATGTATGAGAAACCGAAATCAATACACTGTCATTAAGTGAAATTCCGAAATTATGAATAACTATTTTCATCAAAGTTGAATCTCTGCCTTCATCAATATAATTATCGGCAGTAATTAAATCTGTAGCTCCAATTTCCAAATTAGGTTTATTTGGCAGTTTAATTTGAATTGCCGGATCACCTAATATTGTGTTAGTCAAAGCAAAGACATTAAATACATTTGAACTTCCATATTGCTTGAACATATTAATCTTTGCATTAAGATGTGCGTTGCCGACAATGTGCAAAGAATCATTTATCAAAGACTGATAGAATAAATATGGAACTGTTGTAGCGGTATTTGTGAAGCCTAATGATGAATTACCAATATAATCCAAAGCTTGGCCATTACTATTCAGCAAAAACCTTTCCCCAAAACAGACAATATCCGGCTCGGCAAATTTATTTGTTGAACAACCGAAATCAGTAATTAAAGGATTTCCATTTACGCTGTTTTCCAATTGAGTAGTTTCATTTATGCCGTTGTCCCAAGTAGCAGTACCGCTATGGCCTATATACGAAATTAATAATGCGCCTTTTGAAATTTCATTTTGAATTTGATCTTGTGTATAAGGACCTAAATCAGATTGAGGCGAAACGGTTTTATAGAAATGTGTGTATTCACCTGAAATCGGTTTTGGTTTTATTAAACCGGTTATTATAGAATTATTTTCACCCCTTAACTGATCAAGTTCTGATTGATTATTTGCGCTGCCTCCTGAAAAAAATAAAAATCGCTTGTTAAATTCGCTATAGGAAGAATTTATATTATTTGTAATCTTGGATAAATAATAATCTAATTCAGTCGCATTATTTATTGGTATTCTTCCAACCATAAGCTGAGGAATATCAATACTGCTGTCAGACCAAACTGCATACCAATTATCACTAACCGGATCACCATATGAGGGGACAAAATTTCCTCCTCCAATTACTCCATCGTTTATAAATCTATAATGTTTGTAATCATAATTTGCGTCACCGATTAATGTTAGGTAAGATGGTTTTGGTGAGTTCCAATTTTGGAATGCAGTTTCTAAAAATAATTTAATTGATTCGGGAGTAGAATATCCCAGGCAGCTTTTATTACAAAACGACTCACTTTATTTTAAAGTCAGCAATGATATACAGAAAGCTTTACGTGTTATAAAAATTGGTAATGTATCAACAAATAATTTGGTTGTTTATA
>JAMCWE010000159.1 GCA_023475265.1 Bacteroidota bacterium | reverse complement strand
GCTTTTTTGCTGTAGCTAAGTTTATATGAGATTTCTTCTTGATTAATTGAAATTGAACGAGTGTAAGTTTGTCCGCGGTTCTTCAAAAATTATTCTTCTCCAGGGGGCAATATATTTACATTCTTAATTTTTATTTTTTTATAAGTAGTTCCGCTCTTAGAATCCTGAAGTTCTATCCCTATATTCTTTAATTCATTTCTTATCCTATCAGAAAGAGCGTAATTCTTTTCCAATTTTGCATCATGACGTAGCTTTATTAGAAGTTCAATTAGATCATTTTCGAGAGCGCCATCGTTTTGTGTCGACGCCTTTGAAAAATCTAAAATTCCAAGTACACCTTCGGCAGTTTTTCGAAGAAATTCTTTTACGCTTAAATAAAATTTAATATTGATGTTTTCGTTCTCAGCAATTGCTCTGTTCACATCGCGAATAAAATCAAAAATTACTGCGCATGCCTGAGGTGAATTAAAATCTTCATCCATCGCAGCTTCAAAATTGGTTTTGTATTTCTCAAATTCCAATTGAGGAATAATTCCATCAACTCGGTTTATTTTTATTTCTTCTTCTATTTTTTCTGCGAGATTTTTTAATTTCTCCAAACCTTTTTCTGCTGATGCTAAAAGTTCATCGCTAAAATTTAGCGGACCGGCATAATGTGTTTGTGCAAATGCTAATCTTACTGCTTCAGCGGAATAAATTTTTAGAATATCTCTCGCTGTAAAAAAATTGCCAAGCGACTTTGACATTTTTTCATTATTAATATTTAAGAAACCGAAATGAACCCAGTAGTTAACAAACTTCTTTCCGGTTGCAGCTTCGCTTTGAGCAATTTCATTTTCGTGATGAGGAAAAATTAAATCATTTCCACCGGCATGAATGTCAAAAGTTTCACCAAGATGCTTACAACTCATTGCAGAGCACTCAATATGCCAGCCTGGACGACCCTTGCCCCATGGACTTTCCCAATAAGGCTCACCTACTTTTGCTTTTTTCCACAATGCAAAATCAAGCGGATCTTTTTTCTCTTCATTAATCTCAATTCGTGCACCGGATTCAAGTTCATCAATTTTCTTTCCGCTTAGCTTACCATATTCCGGAAACTTGTTTACATTATAAAAAACATTTCCGTCGATGTTGTATGCAAATCCTTTTTCTTCAAGCTTTTTAATTATATCAATAATTTCTTCAATGTGGTTTGTTGCCTTCGGATAAACATCTGCCGGTTTGATCTTTAATTTTTGGATATCTTCAAAAAATGCTTTTGAATAATCATCTGCAACTAATTTTGCATCTCTTTTTTCACTAATAGATTTCTTAATTATCCTGTCGTCAACATCCGTAAGATTCATTATATATTTTACTTCGTATCCTTTAAATTCCAGATACCTTCTGATAATGTCTGCCATTATAAAAGACCGGGCATTGCCGATATGAAAATAATCGTACACGGTTGGACCGCAAACGTACATTTTTACATTTGGCGGATTTATCGGTTTAAATTCTTCTTTAGTTCTTGTTAAAGTATTATAGATTGAAAGCATGGTATATTTATTTTTATTTTTTATCGAAAGTAATTATTCTGTCTACAAACTTACTAATTATAATAGAAAATAATATTGATGAGGCTAATCTTTAGTTTTTAATTTGTTAATTAATTGAATAAAATCATCAGGAAGTTCCGAATCGAATTTTACAAATTTTTTTGAATGCGGATGAATAAATCCTAAAGTTTTAGCATGAAGCGCCTGCCTTGGCATAATATCAAGTAAGTTTTGAACCCGGCTTTTAATTTTGGGAAAGCTCGATCCATAAACAACTTGTCTTCCTCCGTAAGTTGGATCGCCGAAAACCGGATGTCCAAAGCTTGATAAATGAACTCGTATTTGATGCGTTCTTCCGGTTTTTAAATTTAATTTTATCAGAGATGTAAATTCAAATTCTTCCAATACTTCAAAAAAGGTTACAGCAATTTTTCCTTCATTCTTAACAGTTGTAAATTTTTTTCTATCAGATTTACTTCTTGCAATGTTCAAATTTATTTCGCCTTTTTTCTCTTTGAATAATCCCCAGGCAACTGCCCAATATTCTCTTTCAGTTGTGTGTTTGGAAAATTGCTCGGCTAATTTTGCATGTGTCCAATCATCTTTAGCTACCACCAGCAAACCGCTGGTATCTTTATCAATCCTGTGTACAATCCCGGGTCGCCCCGGTTCATTTACATTGCTCAGCTTTTGTGAATGATATAGAAGCGCATTAACTAATGTTCCGGTATAATTTGAATAAGCCGGATGAGCAACCATTCCGGCGGGCTTATTTACAACAAGAAGATATTCATCTTCATAAATAATATTTAAAGGAATTTCTTCAGGTTCAGCTAATTCAGGACGTGGAGAAATTGGAATTGTAGCTTCAACTAGATCACCGGCTAAAACTTTATAACTTGGCTTAACAAAGTTTCCATTTACAATAACAAGATTAGCTTCAATTAATTTTTGAACTTTTGACCGGGTTGCATTTTCAAGTACATTTGTTAAGTAAAGGTCGAGCCGCTCTTTCTTTTTTCCATCGGGAATTTTAATCGAGTATTTTTTTTTGCTAATAATTTTAGACATAAAAGGATATTCCCACTTGCTACCAAATATTTTTTCAATCTAACTTTTTTAAGAGTTTAAGTTCAAGAGTAAGTTTAAGCGAGAAAAAAATTTTGGTAAAAGTAATTATTTAGACTCTACTTCTTGCGAGGAATTTGTTTCGATAGGAAGTTCCTCAGCTTTTTGATTCTCGCTGTTTGAAGAACGATAAAAAAATAGCAAAATCAAAACTCCAATTGTAACTGAAGCATCGGCAAAATTAAAAATTGGCCACCTGTCAAAGCTCCGGCCGAAGAGATTAAATTTGAAAAAATCAAAATCTAAGAAATCAACTACTCTTCCGTAAAACAACGGCGCATAATGATAAAAAACTCCGTAAAACATTCTATCAATTAAATTGCCTACCGCACCGCCTATAATACAAGCAATTGCAATTCGAAGTGACAAGCTTTTTTTTCTGATTAAATACAAATAAATCAGAAGTCCAATGCTGGCAAATAAGGAGAATAAAGATATCCATAGCTTCATTTTAGAACCGGGGTCAAATCCGAAAGCCATACCGGGATTTTCGATAAATGTAAGTCTGAAAAAATCTCCTATGATTGGAATTTTTTGGCCGGAGAACATTCCAATATAATGGATGTTTAATAATGGAATGGTAAATCCCTTAACCAGTAATTTTGTGACTTGATCAAGGATAACAATGGAAAGCGAAATAAATAAAACTTTCAAACTATATCCTTATTTTCTGTTAAAAAGTTTCCAACAGCGGCGCTTTCTTCTTTTTCATTCATATTCTGATTGTTAAGTGCAAATAAAAATAAAACTACACCAACAGTAACCGCAATATCAGCGAAATTAAAAACATAGCTGCCAAAAATTCTGTTGAACATAAAAAGATCGAAAAACCTTAGGTTAAAAAAATCCACAACTTTACCATGAAATAACGGCGCATAACCATAAATGATTCCGTAAAAAGCTCTATCCAAAAGATTACCAACTGCACCGCCCAGAATAAGTGCAAGAGATAATCTTAAAATTAATATTTTTTTTCTGCTTTTATAAAGATAAAATAAAAGTAATCCGCTGGCGGCAATTGAAAAAATTGATATAAGCATTTTAAAAGAATTTCCAAGATCAATACCGAAAGCAATCCCCGGATTTTCAACAAACGTAATGTTAAAGAAATTTCTGATGATTGGAATTCTTTGGCCAATATACATTCCCTCGAAATTCAAATTGAGGAAGGATATGCTAATTCCCTTAACATAAAACTTTGAAATCTGGTCGATTAAAACTACGGCAAAAGAGACAAATAAAACTCTCACAATTAATCTCCGCGCCTCAAAAATTTAAAATATCTTTCGTGGTTAGCACCAAATCAAATTTACAATTATCTTTTTTCCTGTCTTTGTTTTATCGGTAAACAAAGCTGGCTATGTGGAACCGCTTCTAATCTTGCTTTTGGAATAAGTGGGCAGGTATCGCATAAATGCTGAGGCTCGTCAATACATTCGATACAAATTCCATACGTTCCTGCATCAATTCTTTTCAATGCATCTTCAAGATAACCAAGAAACTTATTTTCTCTTTGAGCATATAAAAATGTTTTTTCTCTTTCCATAGCGTCGGTTCCTTGCTCAGCCATGTGCAAAGAGTATGGTGAATTTTCATTTATGTATTCGCCGGTTGTTGGATCCAGCATTTGTTCTTTTAAGTTTTGGAGCTGTTCAATAATCTCATCGCGTTTTGCTAAAATAATTTGTCTAAAATGTTCCAAATCTTTTTGTCCGTATCCTTTAATTTTTATTATTGGCTTAGGATGTTCTTCAATTGCAGTTGATATTCCATGATTTTCAGCATGAACCTTTTCTGGTGTAGTCTTCTTTCTCGGCATTGTTGTCTTTATTCCTGTCTTTCTTTCTATAGTTTTCAGTTTAGTAATTTTCTTTGCATGGGTAGCTTTTTTTGTATCATCAGCTTTCTTTGTAATTTTTTTTGCGGCAGATTTCACTGCAACTTTTTTAACTGCTGCTGAGATTTTCTTTTTACCAGC
>JAMCWE010000210.1 GCA_023475265.1 Bacteroidota bacterium | reverse complement strand
GCGCCATGCATTATAAACATTGCTAAGCTCAACAAGCCAATCAAGATAGAATAAGGATTTAATAAATCAATAAAAGATCCGGTAAAATTTCCTTGTTCATTTATTGGAATTCCTCTTAAAATATTTCCAATGGCTACTCCGAATAAAATAGATGGTAATAAACTTCCTAATCCAAAAGCAAGATCCCAGAGTTTTTTCCATCCGCTTGAGTTTACTTTACCTCGAAATTCAAAAGATACTGCTCTAAAAATTAATGCTGTTAGGAGAAGCATAAATGCAATGTAAAATCCGCTGAACACAGTTGCATACACAATTGGGAATGCTGCAAACAGTGCCCCGCCGCCGGTTAATAACCACACTTCATTTCCATCCCATACCGGTCCGATAGCATTCATCTCAATTCGTTTTTCAATTTCATCTTTCGTAAACAGATGAATAACCCCAACTCCTAAATCAAATCCGTCTAAAATTGCATAACCAATTATCAAAACCCCGACTAATAAAAACCAAGTTAAATTTAGATCCATTATGATAACACCTCCTTTGCCTCTACTAGTTCAGGACCATGTTTTATTTCTTTTACTAAAAGATATATGTATAAAGATCCGATGAAAAGATAAATCAAAAAGAAAAGTATAATTGAAAAGAATAAATCTCCGGGAACTATTGATGTGGAAACTGCATCTTTAGTACGCATTACTTGATAAACAATCCAGGGCTGTCTTCCAACTTCTGCTGTAATCCAGCCAAGCTCGCAAGCAAATATTGGAAATGGAATTGCCCAAATAAAAATCCGTAAAAGCTTTTTGCTTTCCCACAACTTATTTCTATAAAGTTGAATAGATCCCAAAGCTGTTAAAAGTATAAATAACATTCCAAGCAAGACCATGTTATGATAGGAAACAAAAGTTATAAACAATGGAGGCAAATCTTCCTGCGGAAATTCATTGATTCCTCTTACCTTTGCATTAGGGTCACCAAACGCTAGCCAGCTTAATAAATTTGGAATTTCTATTTTTGCTTTTAGTTCCGGAGGCGGCATAACAGGAACAGCGAAGACAGCTAATGGCGCACCGGTCTGCGTTGTATATAATCCTTGTATGGCCGCAAACTTTTCAGGCTGAAGCTTTGCAACTTCTCTTCCGCTTTCATGACCAAATGGAAATAGCTCAAGCAATGATACTATTAAACCAAAAACGACAGCTAACTTCATTGACTTTTTCGCAAGAGGTTCATGATTTTTTTTAATTAGAAAATATGCAGATACGCCAGCCATCATAAATGAACCGGCAATTAGTGCTGCATCAACTGTGTGAAAGAATCTTATCATTGTTGAAGGATTGAAAACTGCTGCCCAGAAATCAGTAAGCTCGGCTCTTCCATTTCGAATTATGTATCCTGCCGGAGTTTGCATCCATGAACCTGCAACAATTATCCAGAATGCAGAAATCGTAGCTCCGATTGCAACCATTAGAATTGCAAACCAATGCACACCTTTTGATACTTTGTTTCTTCCGAAAAGATACAAACCGAGAAATCCTGATTCCAAAAAGAATGCGAATACTCCTTCTGCGGCTAATGGCGCTCCAAAAATATCACCAACAAATTTTGAATATTGAGCCCAATTAGTTCCGAATTGAAATTCCATTACTATTCCTGTTGCTACTCCGACAGCAAAGGTAAGTGCAAGAATTTTTCCAAAAAACTTTCCTATCTTTTCATAAACTTCATCTTTCTTTTTCCACCCCAACGCTTCAGCAATAACCAAAAGCCAGGCTAATCCTATTGATATTGGAGGGAAGATAAAGTGAAATCCGACCGTCATAGCAAATTGGATTCGTGACAATAATACTACGTCCATAGAATTAACTCCTTAAAAAATTATCGTATAATTAATGTTTGGTAAGAAAGGTTTATACATAAAAAATTCTTTCATATAAATCTTCAAATTAAGATTGAAGAAAGAATAGGTAATTCCCAAATTTCCTTCTCATTGAAATTAACTTTGAGAAAGTCCTTTTAAGATTAATATAAATTTAAATAATCTTATTGATAAAAAAAATTAGTTTGTTAGAGTAAAAAATGTAATTAAAAAATTAGTTCACTAGATTCTTTTACAGTCTCAAGTACTATAATTGTATTAGTAGTTCTTATTGATTTTATTAACGCAAATTTCGTCCTCAGTAAATGCGTTAACGCATCGGTGTTTTTAACTCTGACTTTAACAAGATAACAATCTTCCCCTGCAACAATGTGAACTTCTTGAACTTCATCAATCTTAGCTAATTCTTTCGCGGTTTTTTGATCGACAATAGGTCCGTTAGCTTTTACTTCAATGAATGCAAGCAATCCCCGTTCTACATGATCCGGGTCTATGTGAGCTGCATATTTTTTTATGATATTTTTTTGTTCCAGCCTGCGTATTCGTTCTAATACTGCCGATGGAGCCATTTTGATTTGTCTAGCAATTTCAGCATTAGTTGTTCTGGAATTCTTTTGTAGAATATTCAATATTTTAGCATCAATTTCGTTGATCATTCGGATTTATCGTTGTATTGTGAATATTTTTTTTAATATTACTTATCCTTGGAATTTTTATCAAGTAAAATATTCTCAGTCTCTATGGATTAAAATAATATTCAATTCACAGAGACTTCGAGTTTTATTTTAATTTTTCAAACCGTGCCTGAAAGAATCTTAGATATTTTGGCTCATAAACCATCTTTAACCCTTTAACAGATTTTCTGTTTTCATAAACCGTTACAACTGATTCATAAGCTACATCAATATGAGCTTGTGTATACACTCTTCTGGGTAATGTTAAGCGAACCAATTCTAATTTTGGATAATTATGATCGCCTGTAATTTTATTTCTTCCGGCAGAAACAATACCTCTTTCCATAGCACGAACACCGGAATCAACATAAATTTCAGTTGCTAATGTTTGTGCCGGAAATTGTATTTGCTTTATATGAGGTAAAAATCTTTTTGCATCAAGAAAAATTGCGTGCCCGCCGATTGGCAATACGATAGGAATACTATATTCAAGCAATTTATTTCCGAAATATTCAACCTGCCCTATTCTTGCTCTGATATAATCATAATTAGTCATCTCTTCTATACCGCGAGCCATTGCTTCCATATCTCTTCCAGCTAAGCCGCCGTAAGTATGCAGGCCTTCATAAACAACAACCATATTTCTTGCTTCTTCAAAAACCTTTTTATTTCTTGTCGCTAAAAAACCACCGATATTAACTAATAAATCTTTTTTAGCGCTTACCCAAATTCCTTCAAAGTGAGAGCACATTTCTTTTAAAATCTGGGCAATTGTTTTTTGTTCATATCCTTTTTCCCTTGTCTTTATAAAATATGCATTCTCTACGGCTCTTGTTGCGTCTAACCAAAGTTTTATTCCGTGTTTCTTTGTATAATTTTCAAGCTCAATTATGTTTGCCATTGAAATAGGTTGTCCGCCTGCCATATTAACCGGACCGGCAATGCTTAAGTAAGGTATTTTTTTTGCGCCGACTTCTTTTACTAATTTATCAAGTTTATTTAAATCAACATTCCCTTTAAATGGGTGAGTGCTTTGCGGATCATGAGCTTCATCAATTATTACGTCAACAAATGTAGCGCCCGCTAATTCCTGATGTAATCTAGTAGTTGTGAAATACATATTTCCCGGAACATAATCGCCAGGTTTAATTAGAATTTTTGAAATTAAATGTTCTGCAGCTCTTCCTTGATGAGTCGGGACAAAATAAGGATAGCCATAATATTTTTTAATATTGTCCCATAGATAATAAAAATTTTTACTGCCGGCATATGCTTCATCTCCGAGCATCATTCCAGCCCATTGACTATCGCTCATTGCATTTGTTCCACTGTCAGTCAATAAATCAATATATACATCTTCTGAGCGAAGTAAAAAAGTATTATACCCGGCTTCTTTAGCTGCCTTTTCTCTATGTTCTTTCGTTGTCATTTTTATAGGTTCGACAACTTTAATTTTAAAAGGCTCTGCCCATGATCTTCTTGTTAATTTCTTTGCCATTTTTCTTCCTTTTAACAATGGTTGAATAATTACTGTTTAGACATTGACGATAATTCCGATTATAGATAATATTTTAGATTATAATTCTGAATATTGCTTAATCTTACGAATTTTCTTCGTAATATTAAGATTATTACGAATTTATGTCAATATTCATTTTAGAATATTTAGGTTATAGAAATTAAAGGTACTGCATCAATTTTATTTTATACTGTCGAGAAGAAGAAAATTATTCTCTTTATAATTTGAATTAGAATTAAGATTCTTGAATTCATATTGACAGACTTTAACCAGAGGGCAAATAAGGCATTTAGGTTTTGTCGATTTGCAAATCTCTCTTCCTAATCTTATTAAGTTCGTATGAAAGGAATGTGCAATATTATTAGGTAAATTCTTGTTTAGCAAAGTAAATGTTTTATCCGGCGAATTTGTTTTTACAATTCCTATTCGATTTGTAGTTCGATGAACATGAGTATCAACAGGACAAACATTTCTTCTCATCGAAAAAAGAAGAACACAGCTTGCGGTTTTTACACCAATCCCGCTATATTTTGTTAATTCCTTTATCACCTCTCCATTATCCATGTTAGTCAAATAATCTAAAGATATATACCCTTTTTCTTTTCGAAGAGTTACTAAGAATTGTTTAATTGATTTTGATTTTTGTTTTCCAAGGCCTGCAATTTTAATTAATTTTTCTATTTTAATTGTTGAAATATTTGCAACCGAATTCCAATCGGCATAATCGTTCCTTAAATTCTGAAAAGCTTTAAATGAGTTTTTATCATTCGTATTTTGTGAAAGTATTGTTGCAATTAATAGGTCAATAGGTTTCGGCGGAACTTTTGATCGTAATGGGATTCCATATTTTTTTACGAGCAAATCGTTAACTAATTTTATTTTATTTTTCATTCATTCCCGGATAAAAAAAAGGAGCTTAAAAGCTCCTCAAAAATATAATTTTCTTTAATAAATATTAAAGCTGTAAACCTATATCAATAAACTGAACGCTTTCTAATCTGCCGTAATTAGCCCAACCATAATTGAACATTACGGTAATTTGATTATTGAATTTATAATTTAAACCGCCGCCAAGTGTTAATCCTTCTTCGCTATTCCTCATGAATAATGATTTATAACCAGCTCGCACAAAGAACATTTCATTATAACCTAACTCTAAACCGCTGTTTAGATATTCTGTGTTATCATTTGGATGGTTTGCATCAACAGCTCCAGTAAGACGGATATACCTGTTCTTGATTAAATTCATAGACAAACCGATTCTAAATGTTAATGGCAAGTCAAAGCTATCCGTATTATACTGTGATAAAATATTATTTGGACCGGAGCTCGAACTATTATTTGGGTCGGTATTAAAAAGTAAGTCTCTGCCTGACATTTGCATTTTAGAACCAAAGTTAGAAACACTGGCACCAATAATAAGGTCGTTGAACGGTGTTATATAATAAGTGCCTACATCTATTGCAAATCCATTAGCGCTTTCATTCCAAATAGATTCTCTAATATATTTCGCCTGAAATCCAATTGAAAACCTGTCGGTAAGCTTTCGAGCAAATCCAACTCCAATTGCAATTGAACTAGCATCCCAATATTCTCCGTTTCCATCCGGGTAATCAAATGTTCTTACTTTATCTTGCGGAACTGAAAGTGAAGTAAGATCAGCAAAAAGAACTCCCAGATCAGGAATATTAATTGATGCTGCTGCAAAATCATAATTTATACTGGCAAGCCAATTTGCATGATTGAAAGTTATTTGAGAATTTCCATCTTCATTTGCTAAACCAGCCGGGTTATAATAAACCGCGTAAATATCATTGCTTAAACCGGCATAAGCGCCGCCCATTCCGATGGCCCTTGCACCGGCTCCAATCTTTAAAAATTGACCGGCGGTTGTTCCTACTTTTGCTGTGCTTCTATCTATTTGAGCAAATGCTAGATTACCGGTTAATAAAAAAATAAAAGTTATATATACTGATAAAAATTTTTTCATAATTATAAAATCCCATTAGTTTGATGTTTCAAACATGACTCCGCTAAACTTTTTATTATTTAGCGGAGTCATAAAAATTATTTTATAACTGCAAATCTGCCGATTATTTCTCCAATACCTGGTGCATCAACATGGAAGATGTATACCCCATAAGCTATTCTCTCGCCTTCGTAACTTAATAAATCCCATGAAGCGATACTTGTATTATCATCCTTCTCAATAGTCTGTACCAGTTCACCGGTTATTGTATAAATCCTGATAGTACATTTAGGCGGAAGATTCCTAAACTGAATTTGTCTGTCGCCTCTTGAATCTGTAAATGTTCCGGGATTTTCCGCAATGCTGTATGCTACATAAGGATTGGGAACCACGTAAATATTATTAAGATCATTTTTAGCTAAATCAGCTTTGAATTCAGCCGGAACTGTACGATATAAATAAGTGTCTCCGGATTGAAATGGCTTTAAGGTTTTTACTGCAAATACATCACCAGGTTTTGGTAAAACTGGTTTCAAAGTACTATCAGTTGGAAGCTTAAAATCAATTTCGTAACTAGTCATTGCACCGGTAGCATTTTGCGGACGCACAATTATTGGTTGATCAAAAGTCCATCTTGAATTTTGTTTTGTACCTAGCTTTACGAAAACTAAATATTTTGCCGGTTGATTTGCTGTAACATTAACAATATTAAATGGACAAATTACTTTCAAAGTCGAAAGGTTGGTTGAAGCGCTGTCACCGGGGTGTAACCATTGTCCGCTGTCTGTTGTATCAAATCCAGTAAATCTAATTTCCCAATCAGTACGTGATTGTACTTTTGGGTTTCCGGATACCGGCGGGTATATAATCTTATAGGTCAAATTTATTTTATCATCATTAACATATCCCGAATTTATTGTATCGATGGATAAAGGATCATTTTGAACTTTAATACGCATTCCATCAAAGCTGTTGTTGCCGTCTTCATTATTTATCAGCTTGCTTTGATAAACTGGATAGTATCTATAAGCAGCTTTAAATAATTCACCAACAGGCATGCTATTATTCGAAGAACCTCTAATCCTGCCAAATTGAGAATTCAAAACATATTTTGAAGGATCGACAAGATTATTTCCGGAATCAAATAGCTGGAAACTTTCCGGTATAATATTCGAATTACTTAGTGAAACAAAAACTGTGTCATTTGATTTGAAGTTTTCGGAAATGCCCGTTGAATCAATAACATTATAAGTTACACTGTCCGTAAATACTAGTTTATAAAGTTTATTTTCAACTGCAAGATTGTTTAAGACTTGCATATTAATTAGCCCGGTTGAATTACCGGAAATTTGTTGAGGCATTCCATCTAAACCTGCTTCAGCATTTTTCACACCTGAAGGCAAAGGCCCAGGAGTTGCTTCAGCTGTATTAGCATCAAATTTAAGTTTACCTGTAATTGGATCTTTAGAAATTACAGATTGACATTCTGATGGAGGAATACTGAATTGAAGAGAGCCCATATCATAAGAAACTAAAGCATAATAATATGTTACTCCGTTTTGAACAGTTGAATCAACATATTCATGAACTAAGCCGGTATTGTTGCCAATATAATATTTTACTGCATGACCCAAATATTCCACAGGGAAAAATCCTGAAAGCGAATCAACTAAATCCCATTGTGCTCTTTTACCGGTATTAGGATCAAATAATGCTTGGCCTAAGAATGCAGTACCGTTTCCATCCGTAATTGTATAAACATCACTGAAATTATAATCTCTGCTTCGGTAAAGTTTATAGCCTTCAAAATCATTTACCCTTGTAAAAGGATCAAATGATTTTTCGGATTTTGTATCCCAATAAAGAGTTACTCTTCCGTTTCCGGGAACAGCCGTTAAAGCTGGCTTATCCGGTGGTTTTGCAAATCTATAAGATGATTCCAAAATTCTCTGAGAAGTTTCTGCATTCAATACTAGAGCATCTAAATTATCACCAAATAAAATCGACATTGAAAATCTTTGAGTCTGCTGCTTTTCTAAATTCATTGGGCCAGTATCAAAATTGAAAATATTATCGCCCGGCTGCTGCAATAATGTTTGGTTTGGATCAATGCTGTCTGAAGAAGCCCACTCCCACATCAAGGAATAATTTTTAGGAACGTTAGGTAAACTATTTGTATACTGGGCGGCATGAAACGCTGTTAATCCTAATTGATCGGATTCATTTACATCTCTCATTCCAAAGTTTGGTTCTGAACCTGCCCATAAATATCCAGGTAATTTTTCATCGGATATCGGTTCGCCTGCGTCATATTTATTATTGTGGTTTAAATCCAGATACCATGCTTGAGAAGGTTTACCGTCTCCTTCGCCGTAATCAGGTCCCGGATAATTTGGAGAATTAGGACCGATACCATCTATTCCGACATCATCTTTTGTCGGATCCCAATCGCCGTTTTCATCGCCAGACCAACGCGGCTTTGGTGCGCCGTAAACCGCAGTATACTTGGTTACATCAGCAATTCCGGTAGTAAGAGGAACTTTTATACCATCAATATAACTACCTGCAGAATTGTATGGGCTTTCATCAATAATTCCGTCGTCATCATTATCAATTCCGTCTGTCGAATTTGTAGGTGATTCCAAAAATTTCCAACCGAAATATCCAGGCCTCAATCCACCCATACCTTTAAAATCGCTGTCCCATGCATAAACCATACTTCTTGCTCTTTGCGGATAAGGATCGGCAAGAATACCTTTTGGCGGAATGAAGAATGCTTCATCATCGCTGTAATCATTATATCCACCAATGTGCGGATCACCATGCATTCCGAAATAAACTTTAGGAAGATCTTTATCACTGGCGTTTGTAATTTGATAAACTACAAATAAAATATCTTTTGCTAGAGCATTATTGAATTGAAAAATTCTTACTTCACAATCTAATCCCATTCCTCTTTTTGTTGAATCATTCAGAAATGGATAATAAGGAAACTGCTGATTTGTATAATCATCCATAACATAATATGCTTCTTCATCCGGTGCGGTAGCTTGATCGCCGAGAAATGCGGGCCAAACATATTTTCCTATACGAGGATCGTACCATCTGTCGGGCCATGAATCGGGCTTGCCGTCGTGGTTATTATCCGGCGCATTTAATGTTGCAATTGCGCCTTGATTCGGATCAGCATACCCATCCTTTGGAAGCCATCCCCATTTCATTGTACCATCCGGTGAATAAGTTCCTTGCCCGGTTAAAATATGAGAGTTATCATCAACATGGAATGTATCAACTGTGCCGTTTGCATTCTGAACTGTTACTTCGCCCAAGGCAAGCGGACCGAACTCAAATCCATAGCCCAATCCCTTCCAAACTAAATCTGCAATATTACCTAGATAATTGGGTTTACAAATTGATCCGTAATTAAAAATAACAGTTGTAATTGCATTACCGTGAAGAATTACTTCTTTAATAGCTCGATTATCGCCGGCGGTTTTGAATATTTTTCCCGGAAGATAAATATCACCAAATATTCTTGCCATATCGTCTTGGCTTAATCCCTTAACGTTAATGGTATCTCTCCAATTAACCTGTGAATAATTATTTGGAACACAAAACAAGAAGGCAATAAGAATCAATAAATACTTTTTATTCATTATATAATTCCTTTAACTCATTTCTTAATTAAACAGAATTGAAAAGCCAAGCCGGACTTCGCGCGGGGCATTAACTCTTTCAGGTCTCTGGGAATAATAATTATTAATCTGATTTATACTGAATAATCCCGGATCGCCTCTGTTAATTCTATTTTTTATATCATTAAATTCAACTGCATTTTGAGTTTGCTCAACATTCGACAATGATCTTCCTGAACTTGCATAAACCGCCAGCTCATTTTGTGTATCGAACAAGTTGAGCACTTGTAAGAATACCGAATAATCAAAAGAACCAATTCTAAAATATTTTTCGAATTTTAAATCTACATTCCAAATAACCGGTTGATTTGCAGAGCTCTGTTCATAAGTAACATTTGTAAAGCTTGCCGGCAGCTGCGGTGTGTATGGAGTTCCGGTTTCGAAATTAAATATCATTCCAAAGCTCCAATCGCTTGGTTGATTTAATGCAATTGTTCCATTGATAACATGAGTACGATCAAAGCTCAACGGCACTAAATATGTTTCTGATCTTTGTCCGGTTTGTTCGCTGAAAAATATTTGATCTGATGGATAAGTTCGGTTACCTTCCGCAATAGAGAAGGTATAATCTAAACTTGCAGAAAATATATCTCCGGGTGAGGATCGTTTTAATAGTGAAACCGTTATTCCTCTAACGTTTGAATATGCTAAGTTCGTTAAGACAAAATATTCTCTTCCAAGATCTGTATAAATGGTTTCTGTATAAATATAGTTGCTTACATCTTTATAAAATCCTGTTACATCAAACTTAAAATTATCTGTTAAAGCTTGCTGTAAACCAATTTCATATTGAATTGATTTTTGCGGCTCAACATTTGGATTTCCAAATGTAGGGCTTGAACCAAAATTTGTTACAAAATATTGATTGTTTGCATATAAGCTTGATAATGAACCGATCTGGTAAAAATGCCCGTAAGAAAATCTAATTATTCCTCTGTCGGTAATCGGATATGAAACACTAATTCTTGGCGCTAAAGTATTTTTAACCTTTGCCTGAATATTGTAAGCATTAATAAAACCTGCCAATGAATCAGTTAAGTTTTGAGATAAGTTTGGATTGTACATGGCATCTGGATTAAACATTTCATATCGTAATCCAATGTTTAATATCATTGTTGAAGCTAATTCTATTTTATCCTGAATGTAAGCTGCGAATTGTGTCGGCCTATTATCAAAAGTAGAATACAACGATGGCTGATCGCTTGGAATTCTTCTTACTAAAGTAAGTGCGCTGTCATATAAAAGATCACTATTAGTAAGCACTCCCAATGAACCATCGGCATTTAATTTTTCAATTTGAACAGAATAACTTTCATAAGTTAAATGATGCTGCCTAAGTTCGAAGCCTGCCTTAAATTCATGAGCAGAAAATAATTGAGCAACAATATCACCTTTTACTCCTAGTGTAGTTGTTTTTCTAAACATTCTATAATTATCAGTTCCCCCGGCATAGAAACCAGTATTGCCTATAGCAGCAGAATAAAGATCGGGAAGATACCGCGGATCGTTTGCATCGCTGTATAAATAATATTTACCTTCATTAAATCCATATGAAAGCTGTAGAGTGTAAAACATTTTACTGCTTAAAGTATGAGTTAGGCCAAGTGTCTGAATCAGTCCGTCATTGTAATTTGTACCAACGCCATCGGGATTGTATTTATAAGCAGTAGGGGTAACCCATCTATTACTAGTATAACTCTTATACTGTCCCTTATCAAACACAGCTTCGTACTTTAGTTTTATATCTGGTGATAGTCTATAGCTTAAATTTCCTTGTATATTATAACTTGTAGAAGGATTCATGGAAACAATTTGACCATTGCCGGTTGGTAGACCAGCTGAATCTGGAAAATCGCTATAAGGATGGAAATAATATGCACTGGTTGAAAGTCCATGTCGCGGATCTGATGATTTGAAATTATCCGGAGTTAAATATGAATCTTGAGGCTCATATAATTTTTGTCCGTAAAGATCACCTTTATAATTTTCATAAATTCCCGAAACATAAAAATGTAAATCATCGCTAAAAGGAAGCGGGCCGCCTAAAGTTGCTTCAAGTCTTCCTCTGTTCAAAGGATCTATCTTACTTATTTCATTTGTATAAAGACTTGTTCTGCCAGTTGCATAATCTCCGGAATATCCTCTAAGACTGAAGTTTATTTTATTTCCCCCCTCCTTGGTAATATAATTTACTACACCGCTTAATGCATTGCCAAATTCTGCACTAAAAGTTCCTGTAGATACAGATACTTCTTGTACTGCATTAGTTGCAAGTCCTATAGAATTTAAATTTCCATAAGGATCATTTAATGAAACTCCGTTAAGTGTGTAGGCAATTTCATTTCCATATCCTCCCCTTACGTGAAGAGAGCCGTCATTACCTTGAACAACACCTGCCTGAAGTGCAATCACATCAGATATTTGGTCAACAGGCAGCTCTTGTATTGTTTCAGTTGTTATAGCAATAGTTGGATTTGTTAGGTCTTGTCTAACCAGCGGATTACGTTCTCCTCTAACAACAATAGTAGGCATATCAATTGCGCCGGCAGTCAACTGGAAATTTAATCTGGTTGTAAAATCAACATTAACTCTAACATTTTCTACAGTAACTTTTTGAAAACCAATTGCTGAAACAGTTACTTTATATAATCCGGGTGCAACATCAAGAATGTTATATTCACCATTGATATCTGCAGCAGCTCCTTTAGTAGTTCCTTCTATAATTATATTTGCAAAAGGGACGATGTCACCGCTTGCTTTATCAGTTATCTTACCAGCTATTTTTCCAGAGGATTGTGGAAATATTTGGTATGTTAAAAAAGTAAAGATTAAAAAAATAAAAAGTAATCTAAATTTACCCATTCACGACCTCAATTTTTTTAATTGAGAAACGGTATGATCTTCATATGTTCAGATCATACCCCTTTTTAATTTGGGCGTTAATATAATACTTGATAATTACTATGTCAACGAACACAATGCTAAAAAAGATTTAAATTTTCCCATTGCTTTTTATTTGGAAGAAAACCGGATAAATATTCATCTAATTAATATCTTTTTAAAAATTATTTTATTTTATTAGTTATGTTTATTACTCAAAAGAAATATTATGATATCTTAAAATTTTTTTTAATTGATCTTTAATTAATCAAGATGTTTTAAATTCGGAGGAATAATGTCAGCATTAATGGTTAGTGTTTCGGGAATTAGAGGAATTGTTGGAGATGGTCTCGATCCGGAAGTGTTGGTTAATTACACTTCTGCTTATGCCGATTTTGTAAAAAGCGGTAAAGTTGTTGTTGGCCGGGATGCAAGAATTTCCGGTGAAATGGTTCTTTCAATTGTAACCGGTACTTTGCTTGCTAAAGGATTAGATGTAATTGAGATCGGTATTTGTCCAACTCCTACTGTTCAATACACCGTTAAAACAATGAATGCAAACGGAGGAATAGCAATTTCCGCTAGTCATAATCCTAACCAATGGAATGCATTGAAACTATTAAATGATACCGGGCAGTTTATGTCGCCTGAACAAAATTTAGATATGCTGGAAATACTAAAAGAAAAAAATAAAATATTTAAGAAATGGAACGAGCTTGGAAAATTAACTCATACCGACGAAGGTTTGAAGAGGCACGTTAATGATGTTCTTAAACTAAAGCATATAGATATCGAAAAAATTAGAAAAAGAAAATTCCGCGTTTTAGTGGATTGCGTTAACGGTGCCGGCGTTTATGTAATTCCAGAACTTCTGCGTGAATTTGGCTGTGAAGTGATTGAAATGAATTGCGAACATTCGGGAATTTTCCCCCGCCTGCCGGAACCTCTTCCCGAAAATTTAACAGAAACAATGAAAGCAGTTGTTGAAAATAAGGCTGAGCTTGGAGTTGTTGTTGATCCTGATGTTGACCGGTTGGTGCTTATTACAAATAACGGCGAACCTTTCGGAGAAGAAAATACAATTACTCAAGCAGTTAAATTTATTTTATCCAAAGAAAAAGGAAACGTTGTTGTTAATCTTTCTACTACACGTGCGGTTGATGATGTAGCTTCCGAAGCCGGTTCAAAAGTATTTCGCTCACCGGTTGGACTCACCGGTTGGAGAGGCAAATGTTGTAAAGAAGATGAAAGAAGTTAATGCTGTTATTGGAGGCGAAGGAAGCGGCGGTGTAATTTATCCAGCGCTTCATTACGGCAGAGATGCATTGGTTGGAATCGCAATTACTCTTCAGCATTTGTTAGAGTTCGGCGGAAGTATTTCCGATTTAAAAAAATCTCTTCCGGAATATTTTATTGCAAAAAAGAGAATCGATCTAGTTAAAGTAAGCCCAGATGAAATCATTTCTCGATTAATTAAAAAATATGAAAAGGAAAATATTAATACCGAAGACGGATTACGAATTGATTTTTCCGATCACTGGGTACATTTTAGAAAATCAAACACTGAACCTATAATAAGAATAATCACTGAAGCAAATGACCAGAAATTAGCGGATGATTTATCTTCTAAATACTTCAAAGAGATTAAAGAATTTTTTAATAACTAACTGGAGTTACGCAATAATAATAGTAACAATATTATGGAACCCTTTCAGGGTTCGGTTTTGTCTTATTTATATGTTGCCAAGGGTGATGCCCTTGGCTTGGATATTTGTTCCTTTCAGGAACTCTTGGAGGCATAAAGACGATGAAAGCGTCTAATATTCAAGATTGGGACAACGTCCCAATATATATTCTAAACCATTATTAATAACCCTGAAAGAGTTATATAAATCTTTGTGTAGCTTCAGTAACTAATTTGTAGTTGTCGAAATTAGGAAAATGAATGCCTTGCCCTCTAAATTTTGTTTATTTGATTGCAAATCGGCAAACTTGCCCGGTAAAGAAACCCAAATTGAAGGAATAATGCTTTTTCTTTCGATTTTCGCACTTTTCATTAGGGATTTTTCATTTTGCCTTAAGGAAATTTCTTTTTCCCCAAAGGAATTTTCTTTTTGCCAAAGGTATTTTTCTTTTTCCTTAAGGGATTTATCTTTTACCTTAAGGAAATTTCTTTTTCCCCAAAGGAATTTTCTTTTTGCCAAAGGTATTTTCCATTTTCCTTAAGGTGATTTCATTTTGCCATTCAGAAATTCCATTTTGCCTTAAGGAAATTACCTTTTCCCTTAAGGAATTTTATCTAATCTTTAATGAAATTCCCTTCTAATTCGGTAATCTTAATTTCTTTTTTTAAAAATTAAGTAATGAATCCGCTCTAAAAAGATAAAATATTCGAAATGTCATTCCCACAAAAGTGGGAATCTATTCCAAATAATAATCTTTTTAAATTCCCATTTTCACGCATAGGCGTCAACTTAAGGTGAAGGAAAAATGTTATATAGAAAAAATATAATTATAAATTGAATCAGAATATAAGGAAAATTAGTAAAGACAGAATTTAAGAATGTTAAGGTTTTACTGAAGATAAGCCTCTCCCTTCCGAAGCAATGTCATTAAGTTAGACAGCACAACAAACAAAAAGGGAAGTTGTCCCCTCCAACGGAGGGGCGAGGGGTGGGTAAAATATTTTGAATCATTTAGAAATATTGTTATGCAATTACTACTATGAAACTAAGAATGATCATTCCATACAATTCATAATTATAAGTTCCTTAACTTAATGACATTGCCCTTCCGAAGGGAGAGGTTGGAGAGAGTTCAAGATTATAATCAAACCCTAAACTCTTCCCAACCCTTCTCTTAAAAAGCGAAGGGCTTATTAGCAGAAAAAACTTTAACATTATCATTCTGACAACTTCGAGGTCTAGAGCAGTGACCTCGAAGGTTTAATGCGTAACTTCAGTAATTAATAAAGCTTGCGTCTCTTTTGAATATAGCTGAACAAAGCTTTATCAAATGGTGTGGAGGTTTCGATAAGATTATATTCAATGTTAGAATTTAAGCATTCCTTTTTAATCTTGCTTATAAATTCTTCCATAGCTTCCATGTAAACTTTTTGAATTTGATATGGTTGAGTTGTTATTTCATCATCAGTTTCCAGATCCTTAAAAATTGCATCATTACCAAAAGCAAAATTTCTTTCTAATGGATCAATTACCTGAAAAACTATTACTTCATTCTTTTGATATCTGAAATGTTTTAAAGCCGACAGAATTGAATTTACATCATCAAAAAAATCTGAAACAATTATTACTAGTCCTCTTCGTTTAATTTTTTCAGCAATCGAATTTAAACATGATGCAGTATTTGTTTTATCAGATGCCGAAATCTCTGCTAATTGTTTTAATAATTCTTGAAGATAAGCGCGGCTGGATTTTGGGGGAAAATATTTGTTTATTTTATCTGAATATAATGTTAAGCCGACTGCATCTTGCTGTTTGTTCATTAAATAGCTCAAGCTGGCTACAAGTGTGGTTGCATATTCTAATTTAGAAATATTTCCTTCCGATGAATATTTCATTGAACGGCTTGTATCTAATAAAATATAGCTCTTAAGATTCGTCTCTTCTTCATATTGTTTTATAAAAAACTTATCTGTCTTTCCGTAAACCTTCCAATCTATATCCTTTATTCCATCACCTTGCATGTATGGGCGATGCTCGGTGAACTCAACACTGAAACCATGATAAGGACTTTTATGAAGCCCTACCATAAAACCTTCAACTACTAACCGCGCCCTTAAATCCAAAGAGTTGAGCTTTGAAATAATTGAAGGATTTAAATATTTTCTATAATCATTATTTGTTTGAGACATCAACTTTCGAATTGTTTTTCTTTTGTAATATATCTTCAGGCGAAAGTCCCATATTATTTAATTCTTCCTTTGCAGAAGATACTAATTCGTTATTTGGATATTTTTGTATAAACAGATTAAACGTTGCAGTTGCGTCGCTGAATTGTTTTAAATCATTTGACTGAATAAATCCCGACATGAATAATGCTTTTGGTGCGTATTCGCTGTTAGGGTATTTATCAAAAATACTTCTGAATAAACTAATTGCTTTTTCTAAAGATTGTGTGTCGGTAAGTTCTGCTTGTCCGTTTGATTGATTATCATTCTTAACCATTTTGTTTTGATAAAGAGTAGCAAGTTCAAATAATGCTTGCGGTGCCATTTGGCTGTTTGGATAGTTAGTCACTAAATCTTGATATGCTTCTACGGCTGCCGGAATATTTTTCTGTTCAACACTCTTCTTGGCTTGTCCCATATAATAATCGTCTGATTTTTTACTGCACCCTTCAAAAACGACTAAGATTAAAAATATAATTGGTATGTAAAAATTTCTTATTTTCATTGTATAAACTTGATTGTTAAAAAATTGATATTAAAGTTATCAAATAAGACATGAACTATCAATTGAAGAATCCTTATTAGAATTCGTACTATTTATTATTCTATCCTCCATCCTTAGCTTTATTTCTAATCTTGTCCGCCGTAGCGGATTTAACTTTATCTTGAACTTAAACTATAACCATATTACTTAATGAAGAAAATCTTCTACAGCTTTTATAAAAAGAACTGGCTGATCAACAAAAGTCATATGCCCGCTCTTAGGAAGGATAACCAATTTTGATCCCTCAATTTTCTCATGCATTTCTTTTGCTAATGAAGGATCGCATTCATCATGATCGCCTACCGTAATAAGAGTAGGAATTTTTATTGTATGAAGCTTATCAACATATTCAACCGATTTCAGATTTCCATCAATTATAAATTCGCCGTCTGATCCCCACATTTCTCTGTAAAGATCCCAAGACATAACTCCGTTAGCAACCGGATCATAATTTGGATCGGGATGATTTTGATACAAGTAAGAAAAATATCCTTCTCCCCAAGATGCAATCATATAATCATTTGTGTAACGATTTTTTTCATAATCTTTTCCATGCCCAAACAATCCTTCTTTCTCCATTTTATCAATTCGATCGCGCAATTCCGGTGACATCTTTTCTTTCATCTTTACAAAAACTTCATTCATTTGTGAAGTGCTTGGGAAAGTGCTGCATAATATCAGATGAGTTAAATTCTTTTGATACTTTAATGCGTAAGCTTGGGCTAAAACTCCGCCATATGAATGGCCTAATAATGTAATCTTACCAAGATCAAGCGCCTTTCGTACTGCCTCCACATCTTCAACCATATTCTCAACTGTATATTGGGATGCGTCCTCTAATTTTTCTGATTGCCCTGATCCTCTTTCATCAATAAATATCAATCGATACTTTTTTGCCAGCGGAACTAAATACGGTAGAAAATAATCATGCGATGCGCCGGGACCGCCGTGTACAATCATCAAGGGCTTGCCTTTTCCGAATTCTTCATAATAAATCATCACGCCGTTTGCATCAACAAATCCTTGCTGGATTTTATAAACATTAGTAGATGAGGTTTTCGTTGTAAGAGTTCTTGAATCGGTTTGGCAGAATAAAATGCCTGAAATAAAACACATAATTATTATCAAGTAAATAATTTTTTTCATGATTCTTTTTCCTCCAATCTGATTAATAAATTTCATTTTGATTATTTCTAAAATCAACATCTAAATAAAAATTGAATCTCGAATTCAGAAGCAGCTTTTGCTTTTGACTAGATCATCACTTTTCATTTATCAAATATAACCGGTTGTCTTCTACTTTATAAAGCAATGGCGCTACTTTAATTTTTGGATATCTTAATCGAAGACGTTTTGCTTCACTGATTACAAAGTCGATTTCATTTCCTATCTCAAATATCGGTGCAAAGTGCATAAAATGTTCTTCCGCCCATTCTCGATCCCAGCCGGCTTTATCCACTAATCCATTAATAAAAATTTCTTTACGGGAAATCAAATTTACCATTCCGCAGTTATTATGTCCGATGAGCGCAATATAACGAACATCGCCGACTGCAATTGCATAAGATACTTTAAATTCACTATATCTTAGATTTGCACCACCTGCGCGAATAATATAAGCAAAGTTATCCGGAATTCTTAAATGCTTTCTGTTGTCCATACACATTCCGATTAATAACTGAGCTTGAGAATAAGAATCTAATTGACGTCTTAAATTATGATATTCTAATAACAAGCCAATGGGAGTTTCTTTATATTCCGGGAAGATATCATTTGAAGAATTTATTTCTACTAATCTTTTCATTCAGAGTCTTTCTATTAATATTTATTTTTTTGAATTTATTTGAATAGTTTTTTATTACCGCATAGTTGCAATATACTATAAAAATAATTTAATAGAACAGAAAGCCTGCACATTATATTATGTTAGTACAACTGAATGATTTTAATTATTATTTCTTGAAATCCTAATTCAATTAAAAGTTTCTAATGCTTCTTATTTATTTTATTAGAATTAATTTCTTTGTTTCAACAAAATTTCCGGCAGTCATTCTATAAAAATAAACGCCGCTTGAAAGACCATTTCTAATAGAATTAGCATCAAAATTTATTGAATATTGACCGCTCTTCTTATTTTCATCAATAAGCTTTATAATTTCATTCCCAAGAGCATCATAAACAATAATGCTGACATGAGAATCATACGGTACTTGATAATTTATTGTAGTCGCCGGATTAAATGGATTAGGATAGTTTTGTCCAAGATTAAATTCTTTCGGAAAATTATTTTCATTCTGCGAAACGCTAGTTTCAATAGAATCGACAAAAGTAAACTTCATTGCATCAAAAACGATAGCCTGCCCCTCAATTCCTGTTGCATCACCAAGTCGAACGTATCCGGTATTGCCTTTATCAAACTTAAATTTTCCAAGCGAAACCCAAGCGTCTTTATATTTTTCTTGATCGATTATTACTGAATCCAATCCTTGCGCCGTATAAATTTTATATTTTGCAGTTTGAGCCTGGCTGTATGGAATATACGCGAATATTTCATAATACCCTGCTCTTGAAAGATTTGGAGTCCAGGTTGCATAGCAAGTATCGCTTGAAACAGATTCGTTTGTAAAAACAAACCACATATGCCCGTTATATCCTTGGTTTAGATCTTTCCAGCTGTACATAGATGCCGGCGCATTATTGTTCATATAAAATCCGTTGTAGAAATCTAAGTCATCAATAACAGTATCTGATTGAATTGGAGGCGTATAATTATTTATTGCAACACTCCAATAAACAATATTTAAATTCTGAAACCCATTATTGTATCCTGGCCAATCATATTTTACATTCTTACCGAATGGATTGGGATAGCTGATATTTTTATTACCGTATGGATCATTAAATATAAGTGTGTGCGATTGTGTTGCAACACCATGAGCAACAGTAATGTGTCCGGCAGTTGTAAGTGCATTACAAATTACAAATGGTTTACCGAAATTAATAACATCAATTGCAGTTTGATATGATGGAGCATCTTCTCTTGTGGATGCTATTCCGTGGTTATAGAAAAAGTTTACCATTGTTGAATAGGGACTGCCGCTTGCCCACATAAATCCATAAGCGCCTTTTGCTGGCCTTCCATTTGGATCATTGCAAGTATTAGTATAATTAATTTGTTTAAATCGGTAGGCATCGCAAATATATCGGCCGTAACAGCTGATATGCCTTGAAGGCGATGAACATATAATATTCCATTCAGGTAATATTTTATAAAATGCTAAAACCATCATTGCAGATGTTGGGCCGCATGCAGCACTGCCGTTATAATAATCTGGAGTATCATATAATTGGTTGATATAAGGAATATTTAGTGTGTCAAAATCTTCAGTAGTCTGGATTGAGTTAAATTTTTGAATAGTTACCGGCTTAATACTTACACTTATTTCATTTACTTTTCTAAATAAAAGGTTAACTTTTGAAAAATTAGCAGTTAAAATCTTCTCGCTTCCGGATAATGAATAAACAATTTCAGAATCATTATTTCCAAAAGAAGGATCAACTTCGAATTGATTTTGCGATGATGTTAGTTGATGAATTTCTGAACCAGTAATGTCTGAGATATACAAATCGCTGTTAAGCAACTGCATATTTTTTATTTCATTTTTATAAAAGATAATTAAATGAGAATCGTTTGACCAAGCTGGTGATAATCCTTCACCAAGTGAATAAGTTCTATCACTTTCTAAATCAT
Organism: Bacteroidota bacterium; assembly: GCA_023475265.1. Taxonomy (GTDB): domain Bacteria; phylum Bacteroidota; class Ignavibacteria; order Ignavibacteriales; family Ignavibacteriaceae; genus FEN-1297. Next base: position 925 of record JAMCWE010000210.1, on the reverse strand, counting down.
AAACTTTTAATGTTCCAGATAGACTTGAGGACAATATTTTATTTCCATCTGGCGACCAAATTGGAGAAAAATATCCGCATGAATTATCTGTAATCAGTCTTCTTTCATTTGTAAGAAGATTTATAATAAAGAGCTTATCACCATCATTATTATAAACAGCAAAATTCCCATTTGGAGATATTGGAGTTAGGTTGGAATAATTTCCTAAATCAATTTCCGTCTCCGCACCTTTAACTGAATGGACAATTAATTTATTCCCAATTGTAAAAGCGTAAGTTCCGTCATCGGCAAAGCTCACTTGCCCGGCAGCTTTTACTGGAGAGTAAAGATGTGAAATTTCTTTTGTCGTTAAATTAATTATTGATGGAATTTGATTTCCATTGTTATCAATATACTTGAATCCTATTAACTGTTTGTTTTTGGAATAAGTAAGATAATTTCCGCAGCCTGGAGAAGATATAAGCAGTGTCGGTTTATTATCTTGCAAAAGGTAAATAGCAGAATTCTTTGAATCTGTGAATACTATTCCGGATGATGTTGCTGTGGGGTTTTTAAGTTCTATGCCGCTGACAGATTGAATCTCTTGCGGATAGAGATTAAATGTGAGAAATAATAAAGCTGCAAACAAAGTCCCTTTTCGCATCACTAACCTGTTAAATATGTAATAAAAAATTATCTGTCGTAAAATATAACTTCTAAAATATAACGACAATTAAAATTTTATTAAAAATATTTCTTGCATTATAACTTAGAATTGCTTCATACATTAAGAAGCTGATTCCATTTAATTTACAATTTTATTTATTCTCCACAGCAAATTTTGTCCACGGTTCTGATGGACGGTCCTTCAACAAACCTTTCATCCAATCAAATTGAGGATGTTCTTCTAAATATTTTTTTGCATCAAAAGCTCTTCCGCATGCCG
>JAMCWE010000160.1 GCA_023475265.1 Bacteroidota bacterium | reverse complement strand
AAGTTGCGTCTAAGTAAATTTTTGTCGGTTGAAGTAAAGAACTTCTCCGGTTCATCTATCTTAAATAATCTGAAGTGAAATTGGCTGCCGGATTTATAGCTTGAAAATAGATTCACAGCAACTTCGCTTCCGGGAGTAAATACAGTATAGTTAGTAAGATTAAATCTTTCTTTGATATTATCATCAGCTAAGTTGAAAAATTTTCCGGTAAATAAGGAATAAGTTCCTGCAAACAGAAATGGAACCACAATAATGAAAAGCAGACCTTGAAGCTTCTTATGAATTGACATAGTCTTCCCAAATTGTTGCCGGCTAAATAATTAGATCTGAAAATTTTTGGATGCCAAAATTCTTAATTCAAAATTAGTATAAATTCAGTTCGAAATCTTGAGAAACATTGGTGAATTATTTTTCTCCAGGAATCAATTATGAAAAGCTAGTTACACTTGGGATGAAGATTGTTAATGTCTTAAAATTATTGCTTCTGAAATATCGTTAAATTAGTTTGCAACAAAAAAAATTATAAGGTTGAAATGAAAGCCAAATCACTTTTCCCGGTTTTAATTAGTTTAATCTTTTCATTTGTTTGGGTTCATGCACAAACAGTTAAAAAGTCTTTTGCGATGGAAGATCAGATCGAGCTGAATGTTCCGTCCAATGCTGTCATTTCTCCCAAAGGCGACAAGGCGCTTTTTTCAATCCGAAAAGGTGATTTGAATACAAGTCAGTGGGTTACGCAAGTATATCTTTTGGATGTGAAGACAAAAAAATATTATCAATTTACTCAAGACGGGAAAAGCTGTTCCAATCCTAAGTTTTCTCCAGATGAAAAATGGATTACTTTCATTTCCAGTCGTGAATACTTTAATAAAGAAACGAATGCGATGGAATCCAAAGCAAGTCAGCTTTGGGCTGCACCGACATACGGCGGTGAAGCTTTGAACTGGACTTCTCTCCCCGGCGGTGTTGATGAATATGTTTGGTCAAATGATTCGAAGAAGATAGCAATATTGTCTGAAAGATACGACGAAAAGGAAGAAGAGCATAAAGCGGAATTGAAGAAAAAGAAATTGGATGTTGAAGTTTATCCACAAAAAAACACCGATAAAGTTCTATATATTTTTGATGCTGAAAAGAAGGAATTCATTTCTTCATTTACTTTAGATCCTGGTGTGGAAGGGATTAGGTTTGATCATCAAGGTGATAAAGTAATTTATCAAACCGATTATTCCGGTTCAGATAATGACGTACAAAAATTTGATATTTATTCCATCAGCTTGATGGGGAAGAAAGTTCAGCTAACATCCACACCGGGACCGGAGACCCAGCCATCCTATTCGGAGAACGATAAACATATCGCCTTTATAAATCAAACTTTTCCGGATGAAGAAAATGCACAGAACGATTTGAACATAATGGATCCGGATGGAAAGAATGAGATCAATTTGACAAAAGAATTTGATCAGGGAGTTGAGAGTTATATATGGAAAGACAGCAATTCAATTCTATTTACTGCCGGCGATAGGACAAATACTCAATTATACCAGGTAAATATCCAATCCCATAAAATTAAACAACTTACAAAAGGAAATACAACGATCTCCAACCTTTCCTTATCAAGCAATAGTAATGAGCTTTGTTATGAATTCCAAAACAGCACCTCACTTCCTGAAATATATAAAGATGGGAAAAGGATAACCGGTTTTACAAGCCAGTTAAATCAATTTGAATTTGGAACCCAGGAAGTTGTTACTTATAAAAGTCAGGATGATAAGTTCGATGTTGACGGAATCCTTTTTAAGCCCAAGGATTTTGATCCGAGCAAAAAGTATCCTTTAATCTTAGCTTTACATGGCGGACCTTACGGAAGATTTCAGAATGTCTTTCTTCAAACTTATGGAATAAGAGATTTCAACAATGCTGGCTATCTAGTCTTTGCCCCAAACCCTAGAGGCAGCAGCGGTTATTCGGATCAGTTCTCGCAGGCAGCGCTTCATGATCTTGGCGGGGGAGATTACAGGGACATAATGGCTGGAGTTAACTATATTATTTCAAAAGGATTTGTGGATACAAGCCGCATTGGAGTTACCGGTGGAAGCTACGGCGGTTACTTGACCAACTGGATAATTTCCCAAACTCATCTTTTTAAGGCAGCGGTTTCAATGTATGGAATCTTTAGCTTTTTTACTGATTGGAGTAACTCTGTTCAACCGCATTTTGAGAAAATGTGGTTTGGCTATAACTATTGGGAGAGACCAATAAATGTGGATAATCTTTTTGTCAGCCGGTCTACCGCTTTTTACGTTCAGAATATTCAAACACCAACCTTAATCCTCCACGGAGCCAATGATGTTTCTACCGGACTAGCTAACTCAAGAGAGATGTACCAGGCTTTGCATGAAAGAAACATTCCCGTAAAGTTTGTTGTTTACCCTCGAGCCGGTCATGGTCTAAGAAATGAACCAAACCAGTATCTGGACACGATTCATCGAGCGTTAGCCTGGTTCAATAGATATTTGAAATAGGATTTTATGGGGAGAGAACTAACCAGTATTGGTAAACCCTCAAGATTACGACTTTAATATCATTATGGTCGGATGTTCCTAATTTTACCCATTGGAATTAAATACTCAAAGAACAATTGTATGAACTTCGGAGGAAACCTAACTTTGGGATGTAAATGTTATGTTTAAACTAAAAAGAGAGGTGTAGTTGAAGTCATTAACTAAAGCTCTTGTAATTTCAGTCATGATTTTGCTGGTTGGATTTACCATAGTGTCTAGCGAGTCTAGCCCGATGACCGTGCCGGTAAATAATGCGGAAACTACTTCTGTTAATAATGACGAAAATGCAGTAAGAACATCAATCGTTAATTATATAGATAAAGGGGATATGATCGCATCGTGGTACGGATCCCAGTTTCATGGTAGAAAAACGGCAAATGGAGAAGTTTTTAACCAGTTGGCTTATACAGCTGCCAGTAAGAGTCTTAGGTTCGGCACTCTGTTGAAGGTAACAAACCTAAGAAACAATAAGTCAGTTGTTGTAAGAATAAATGACAGAGGACCTTACATTGGCGGAAGACAATTGGATTTATCCAAAGCAGCGGCTCAAGCTCTAGGTATGGTAAGAAGAGGAGTTATTAGAGTGAGTGTTGAGCAGCTTAGCCTAAAAGGAGTTAACTTCCCAGTCATAACTTTGAATTAAATATTCATGCTTGCAGCTGGCAGGCATGTTTAATTCTCCGAAATACTAAAAGCCCGGCAATTAAGTCGGGCTTTTAGTTTAATATCCCAGCAATTATTTCCGGATAAATACTTAAATTAGCAGAAGGAGAAAATTATGGATTGTATTCTCTATTCAAATTTCTTTTTAACACCTATAATCAATTACCGGATGAATATTATATGAAGCTAAACCTTGGATGCGGAAAAGATTTAAAAGAAGGCTATGTAAATCTTGATATTGTAGACTACGGCGGCAACAAGATCCACGATATCAATTCTTTCCCTTATCCTTTTGAAGATAATACTTTTGATGAAGTTTTTGCTTCTCATGTGCTTGAACACTTAGACAGTTTTCATAAAACAGTAACCGAACTTTATAGAATTATCAAACCAAATGGTTTATTGATAGTTTATGTCCCATTCTTTCTGAACACCAAGTATTTTGGCGAACCAGACCATAAAATTCCATTTTCCATAAGATCATTTGATAATTATGAATATATCGGGAACCGGAAACTAAAATTTTATGAGAAGTGGAAACTTAATCATCGAACAAACTACGAAGGTAAAGCTCAATTTGAAGTTTTAGAGAAAAGGTTCATAACTTCTCATTTCGTTCCTCTGAAATGGATGGATCACATTTTGAATATTGAACCGGTAATTTATGAAAGATTTTTTGCCGGAATCTTTTCACCGGAAGAAGTTTACTTTAAACTGCGGGTTGTAAAATAGAATTCAAAATCATAAAGGGTGAATTCAATTTCTTAGAATTTTTCTTTAATGTCTTCAACTCTTGATATTTGAACCGCCCGAATAATTATCAGCAGCCAGCCGATTAAAAAACTTATTCCGCCGACTGGAGTTATCATTGCGAAAATAATTGTGCCGGTAACCGCATAAAGATACAGTGAAAAAGAAAATAGAATTATTCCGATCAAAAAAAACAAAGCACTATTTAAAAAATTAGTCTTTCCGGATAAAGCTATTGCAAGAATAGCAATTGAATGGAGAAGATGATAGGTAATTCCGGTTTTATATATTTCTAACATATCGGGAGAAAGAATACTTCTTAAACCGTGCGCGCCAAAAGCTCCAAGCGCAACACCGGTAAATCCGCAAATTCCGGAGATGATAATCCAAAGCTTTGTGTTTTTCATTTATCTACCGTAGGAAAATTAAAGTTAAATAAATACATTTAATCACCAACTTGAAATTAGTAAATTAATTAGCAAAAATATTTATCTATAGATTGTATGAATAAATTTGAACTGCGATCCAATTATGAACCTTCCGGCGACCAGCCAAGAGCAATTAAAGAATTAACAGAAGGATTAATTAGAGGTGACAAATTCCAAACTTTGCTTGGTGTTACAGGAAGTGGTAAGACATTCACAATTTCAAATGTTATTCAAGAAATTAATAAACCGACATTAATCATTTC
>JAMCWE010000143.1 GCA_023475265.1 Bacteroidota bacterium | reverse complement strand
CTACACCCCGAAAATTTATAACGAAATAAAAATCATCGATACAAAAGAACAAAGTAAAAATCACACACAAACCGGGAACCTTCCCGATCAAATCGGGACGCGCTAACCGGGCTGCGCTACGCCCCGTAAATTCTAAAGTGGAATAATTTATTCAACAAAATTTATGCGGTTAAATTAATCGCTATACTCAAGAAATCCAAAAAAATGACGATAATAGGAAGAAGTATTTCTTAAGAATTATTGTTTTTATCAAAAATTTCTAATAAGTTAAATACCAACGGATTAGCCGAATATATTAACTCATACTTTAGAAAAGAATTTTAAGTCTTACAATTAAAGGATTAAGCGTATGAAAAGATTCATGTATACTTTTTTCACATTTTATTTAATTTTTGTCGCATCATCATATGCTCAAACAATATCACGATATGATTGGCTGGCACAAAATAGCTGGGCATTTGGTTTTGGCGGAATAATTGACAGATATGTCAGCACCAATACAACAGTTACAGGATATGGAAACTTAGGTGGGTATCTTTCAATTCAAAGAAATTTTTCAGAACATGTCGGTGTAAGATTAAACGGAAGCTTTTTACAATTTGACGGAAAAGTTGGCGCCGTTAAAGTTACAAATACTACGCTCGCTGGTAATTTTGATTTATTGTATTATCTAGCTCCTGTTGAGCCGGTTTCTCCTTATTTGGGAGTTGGAGTTGGAGGCGTTGCTTATACTGTAAAAAATTCTCCAACAGCTAACTTAAATAAATCCGATACAGATTATAAACTTAATCTTAGTTTTGGTGCAGAATGGAACCTGGGAAAAAATTGGAAACTAAATACAGAATTAGGTTACAGTACTGTTCCAACAAGTAAATTTGATGGAGCTTATGGAACTAACTCCGGCGGACTACTTGGTGGGAATACAGATACTTATATGACGATGAATGTTGGACTTCTTTACTATTTTGCAAAGGGTGAAAGATCCCATCTTAATGACGAATATGAAGGCGTAAGTGCAGTCGATTATACAAAGATCGAAGACATAGTTAAGAAATATCAATCTCAACCAACTGAAGTTGACTATAATAGAATAGAAGATATTGTTAAAAAGAATACCCCCACTGTTGTTGGCGGAGCGGCAGCAGCACCAAGTAATTGGGTATTAATTGGAGTCAACTTTGATTTTAATAAAGCAACATTACGTCCTGAATCGCTTCCAATTTTATATAATGCTGCTGAAATTTTGTTAACTCATCCGGAAATAAATGTAGAAATTCAGGGCTATTCAGATAATATCGGATCTGAAAAAGCTAATCAAAAATTATCTTTATCAAGAGCAGTAACAGTAAAGAATTTCTTAGTTGCTAAAGGTGTATCAGCAGATAGATTAACTACAGCAGGTATGGGTTCAGCTAATCCAATTATGTCTAATAAAACTGCTGAGGGCAGAGCGTTGAACAGAAGAATAGAATTCAAAGTCCTTAATAAATAGTATTGTAAAATAATTGTATTCAAAAAGGGATCTTGTTGAGATCCCTTTTTTATTATCTGGCAAAAGATGCCTTTACTTTTATACCGATTAATTTTAGCTTTGTGGTGTTAAATAATTGACCTTTAACTCTATCCAGAGAGATGGAAAAGGATGAAAAATAAAATAGAAATTAAAACGAGAACCTCTGCGGCCTTTGGCCAAAGAGGATTTTTTATATATGAAGATAAAATCAAAAATAGTTGATAGTGCAGGACTAACCCGCATCATTACAAGAATTGCTCACGAAATTTTAGAGCGAAATAAAGGATCGCAGAATTTGGTGTTGATGGGGATGCGGACTAGAGGAGAATTTCTGGCGAACAGAATTTTTTCAAAAATAAAAGAAATTGAAAACATCGAACTTCCTCTTGGAGTTTTGGATGTGACTTTATATCGTGATGATTTTCGAATGCGGCTTAAGCAACCGGAAGTTTCTGTATCTAATATTACGTTTGATATTAATAACAAAACTATAATTTTAATTGATGATGTTTTGTATACCGGCAGAACAGTTCGCTCGGCGTTAAATGCAATTATGGACCTCGGTCGCCCAAATACAATTCAACTTTGCGTATTAATAGATCGCGGACATAGAGAGCTTCCTATCCGAGCAGACTATGTTGGTAAAAACATTCCGACTTCAAGTAATGAAGAAATCAAAGTAAAAATGTTGGAAATAGATGGCGAGGACGCTATCTACTTAATTGATACTAAAGAAGAATGAGAAGACGAGGTTTAATGGTGTAAAGGTATGGGGTATAAAGGTATAGGGTATAAGTCAGTTGCAGAGTTACCTTATACATATATATATTACCTATACCTATATATCTTATACCTTTATTCCCATATACCTCATTCCCTTAGAAGTTTAGAGATATGTTATAATTATTTGAAAGTAAAATACAACTAAGAAAGTAACTTATGCCTTTATCAAGCAGACATTTATTAGGTCTTCAAGGTGTTCCGAAAGAAGATATTCAACTGATTTTAGATACTGCTACAACTTTTAGAGAGGTTTTAGAAAGACCGATAAAAAAAGTTCCGACTCTTCAAGGAAAAACAATTGTAAATCTTTTTTACGAAAATTCTACACGAACTAGAATTTCATTTGAGCTTGCAGAAAAAAGATTATCCGCCGATTCAATTAATTTTGCGGTATCATCCAGCAGCGTAAGCAAAGGTGAATCATTTAAAGATACGATGAGAAACATTGAAGCGATGAAAGTTGATATGGTTGTTGTAAGGCATTCTGCTGCGGGTTCACCTTTGTTTTTAACTAAAATTTGCGATGCAAATATTATTAACGCTGGAGATGGAATTCATGAACATCCAACTCAAGCTTTATTAGATATGTATTCAATCAGAGAAAAGCTTAGAAAGATTGAAGGCTTAAAGGTTTGTATTGTTGGAGATATTGCTCATAGCCGTGTTGCGCTTTCAAATATTTATGGATTGAAAACGATGGGTGCGGACGTTTCAGTTTGCGGGCCGTTGACTATGATTCCAAGATATATTGAAGAACTCGGGGTAAAAGTAATTCATGATATTGATGAAGCAATTCAAGAGAATGATGTACTAAATGTTCTTCGCATTCAGCTTGAAAGAAAAGCAAGGGAATATTTTCCATCAATTAGAGAATACGCAAAGTATTTTGGAATAACCAACGAGCGGTTAGAAAAAAACGGAAAGGAAATTCTCATACTTCATCCAGGCCCTATAAATAGGGGCGTTGAGCTATCTTCTGAAGTTGCCGATGGTTTGAATCAAATAATATTAAAGCAAGTTACAAACGGCGTGGCAATACGAATGGCGGTATTATATCTTTTGGGCACTCTTAACTAAAAAGGATTTTAATGAAAACGATAATAAAAAATGTAAACCTGCTTAATCCGGAACAAAATATTAATCAAAAGGGAATTGACATTCTTTTAACAGACGGAATCATTTCTAAAATTGGAAACCTCTCTAAAGATGATAAACTTAATTCGCAAGAGTTTGATTTTGCTGGAAAGTTTGTTGTTCCCGGACTATTTGATATGCATGTGCATTTAAGAGAACCGGGCAGGGAAGATGAAGAGACAGTTGTTACTGGATGTAATGCAGCGGCTAACGGCGGGTTTACCGGTATTGCCTGTATGCCTAATACTGAGCCGGCAATTGATACGGCTGAGGTTGTTGGATTTATAAAAAAACAAGCCGCCAATCATCTTGTTGATGTTCAAGTAATTGCTGCTGCTACGCTCGGAAGAAAAGGCGAAGTAATTTCTCCGATGGCGGAATTAAGAGAAGCAGGTGTTGTTGGTTTTTCCGATGATGGTTCTGCGATAAAGACCGCAGGCATTTTGAAAAGAGCTTTGGAATATTCCAGGATGTTTGATCTTCCGATAATTGAACATTGCGAGGATGAAACTCTTGCCGGCGGTTCGATGAATGAAGGATTAAATTCAACTATGCTGGGTTTGCCGCCTATTCCATCGATAGCAGAAGATTTGATTGTAATGAGAGATATTATTTTATCCGAATATACAGGCGGTAAAGTTCATATCGCTCATATCAGTACAAAAAAATCTGTTGAGATGATTCGTGACGCTAAGAAAAAAGGACTTAGAATTACTGCCGAAGCAACTCCTCATCATTTTACTTTGACGGATGATGCTGTACGGACTTATGATACAAATACAAAAATGAATCCGCCGCTAAGAACGCAAGCTGATGTTAATGAAATATTGGCAGGATTAAAAGATGGAACAATCGATTGTATTGCAAGCGATCATGCACCGCATTCGCTTGAAGAAAAAGAAGCAGAATTTGAACACGCACCAAACGGAATTACGGGGCTTGAGACTCAGGTTGGATTGGCTTTAACCGAGCTTTATCATAAAAAAGTTTTGAGTCTTGAAAAATTAATTGAGAAGATGGCTATCAATCCAAGAAAGGTTTTGAATATTCCTGTTCCAAAATTTGAAGCTGGGGAGGTAGCAAACTTTACAATTCTAGATACGGAAGAAATTTGGACTGTTGATTTAAGCAGATCTAAAAGCAAATCAAAGAACTCACCGTTTGATAAAAGATTGTTAACCGGCAGGACAGTGGCTGTAATTAATAAAAGTAAGATGAGGAGTTGCTTCGGCAGTAATT